>DAOWMA010000388.1 GCA_030643345.1 Spirochaetaceae bacterium | reverse complement strand
GCTGAATACGGCTGGGTATCCATTGTTGTCAGTGAAGGCCTTTTGTATCCTGACGGTAAACCCGTAAGTGCAGCAGAAGAGAAAGATTCTTTTAACAACAAGGAATTCGGTGCCATGGGTGGTGCAAGTGTGGGGCTTAATGTTCATAAAATACTTAAACATGCAACAGGTTTTCGTGGTGAATTTCAAATAACAGAATCCTTAAACATGTGTGCTATAGACAGAGCTGTACCAATTGATCTTCAGGAAGCCTTTGACTGCGGAAAGAAAGCAGTTAATTTAGCTTCCGAAGGACACAGCGGATATATGGTTACCATTAAGAGAGTTTCAGATAATCCTTACAGAACAGTTTTTGGAAAAACAGAACTGTCAAACGTGGCAATCAGAGCAAAATCAATGCCGGAAGATTTCATTAACAAAAGAGGTAATTTTATAACAGATAAATTTATTAACTATATGCGACCGTTAATAGGAGAAATACCATCCTACATACAACTCGATAAAACAATTGTGGAGAAAGAGTAATGACAAACTTAAATAAAACAGTACTTGCAATACACGCCCATCCTGATGATACAGAAATTTTCTGTGCCGGTACACTTGCTCTGCTTAAGGATAAATGTTTTAAAATAGTTATTGCAACAATGACGCCTGGAGGAATGGGCGGAGTTACTCAAAAAGAAAGAGAAACAGGCGAAACAAGAAAAAAGGAAGCGTCCCTTGCAGCAGCAGTTCTGGAAGCTGAATATTACTGCCTGGAACAAAGGGACGGCTATGTTTTTGATAATGCTGATGCAAGAATAAAAGTCACAGCACTCATACGTAAGGTAAAAGCAGATATTGTATTTACTCATCTGCCTTTCGACTACCATCCCGATCATCGGGCTACATCCTCCATTGTAGAAGCAGGGACAATACTTGCTACCCTCCCCAATGTTCCAACAGATGAACTGCCGGTAAAAACAACACCCCTGCTCTACTATACCTCACCCTTTGGTTTTACTGATAATATGGGCGGAAAGATTCCCGATCCATCCTTTTTTATTGATGTTACGAGCACATTCGAAAAAAAGAAAGAGATGCTTTCTTTTCATGAATCTCAAAAACAAGTAATGGAACTTATGTTTAAAATGGATGATTTTTTTGGAGATATGAGAGACTCAGATAAAAAACTAGGTCAAATGGCAGGAGTTAAGTATGCAGAAGCCTACTGGCAAAATACAGGAGCAGGATTTCTTAAGGAACCATTGATACAGGAAATATTAAAAGATTTGAGGAGAGATAAGAAATGAATCTAAACGAGACAAAGTACAGCAAATTTTCATTATGCAGAGAGATGATTGAAACAGCAGATGTTATTGCTAATTTCGACCCCGGTTCAGTTTCAGGCTTTGCATCAGTATTATCCGGCAACAAAAGTGTATTTCTGACCGGTGAAGGAAGCAGCAGGATATTACCTGCAAAGCGTGCAATCTATAATCTTCAAAAACATGGGACCAATCTTGCTGTTTTTACTGACGGAGGAACACAGGCACTGGAGTATAATTTAAAAGATTCAATTGTTTTTGGAATGTCAAATTCAGGGAAAACAAAAGAACTGGTTCGTCTTCTTTCCATTCTAAAAAAACAGGGTAATAAAAATCTTTTTGGCATAACAGCCAATAAAGGAACTCCCCTGGAAGATATAACAGCTGATACTTATGTTCTTAACTGCGGAACAGAGAATGCCGTGGCAGCCACAAAAAGTGTTGTTGAACAGAGTCTTTTTTACGATGCTCTGTTTTCCTCCTATGCCGGTAAATCCATGAGTAATTTATCAGAAGCAGGGGATGCAGTAAAAACAGCACTGGAAATGGAGATTGATAGTGGGGTCATAGATTTAATAACAAGTGCAGGAACAATCTATTTCGCAGGAAGGAACGACGGTGTTGCCGAAGAGTTGACCCTTAAAACAAATGAAATAACCCATAAGAAATCCGATTATCTTGAAGGGACCTATGGGGTCCACGGTATTGAAGAGGTTATGAATAAAGATGACGTTGTAATAATTATTAACCCCTTTAAAGATGAAGAGGAAAAGTTTAAGGAATGTCTTATTGATGTAGTTGGACTTAAAATTATAGCAATCTCGACCAGAGAAACTATTTTTCCTACAATTAGAATTCCTAATGTAGGCTATTTTCAAAACTATGTTGAGCTTGCTGCAGGCTGGAACATACTTGTAGAAACCGGAATTGCTTTGGGTATTAATCTGGATAAGGCCGAACGGGCAAGAAAGGTCGGAAATGAATTCTTAGGATAATTATGTATGGGGGCGACTGGAATTTGTTTTGCGTTCCAGCCGCTTTAGCCTGTGCTTCAGTGCCTCCACAACCTTAATGTTATCCCGGGTAATCACTTCCTGAATAAGAATCTCTACAATGCTCTTTGCAGATATAAAATCTTTTATTTTATGTTCATAGTACTTGGCCAGCTCAATTCCCTGGAAAAGTCCTGATCTTGTCTGCCACATTTCTTTCCAGATATCTGCAGCACCTATATAATTACCCCTACGCTTATAATAGAT
>DAOWMA010000197.1 GCA_030643345.1 Spirochaetaceae bacterium | reverse complement strand
CTATTTCAACCATATTTACTATTCGAACTGCATCAATAATAAAAGTATCATTTCCAGGTCGTACATTTAAAAGTATAATTTCTGATTTATAAAGTTCATTTGTGGAAAAAGAGAGGGCCCATACCACTTTTGCTACTACACCGCATGCAGCCAGATCTCTAAAAGGATAACAGGAATCGTTACTTTTGGGATTGATTATAGCTGCTGCCGGAGGGATCTCTTCTGAAGGGAGGTGGTGATCAATGACAATTGAATCAATACCCTTTTCTCTCGCATATTCTATCTCTTTAAAGTTTGAAATACCGCAATCTACTGTTATAAGTAAACTACCGTCTTCCTCTGCAAATTTATCCACACCTTCCATGGTTAAACCATAGGGATCGTTCCCTTCAGGCAATGACCAGGCAGCTTCAATCCCGATACTTGCAAGTCCATTCTTAAGAATTACAGTAGACGTTATTCCATCAACATCCCTGTCCCCGAATATCTTTACCTTTTCACCCTCATCAGCTGCCTGACGAATACGATCAACAGCATCTTCCATCTCCTCAAACAAAAATGGATTATGTGTATATCGAAGATCGTTTTCCAGATAAAATTTCAAATCTTCAGGTTCTGTAATTCCTCTCCTAAAAAATATTGATGCTGTAAGCAGATCAATTCCATATCTCTCTGCTATTCTCTTTACTGAATTCGCGTTTATGTTCTTTTTATTCCATTCCATTTGTCATCCTGTTTACCATTGAAGTTATTATATCAATCCATTTTTTAAAGTATTAAGAGGGTACTCAACTATCCCCTGTATTATAACAAGCAAAATTCGCTTGAGTGTTTCTGCAGATTTGGAGTCGAGACCAATTTTCATACTCTTATTTAAATCCAGCTTTACGGTATGTCTTAAATATTTAAGCCCCCCGAATGAAATTTTCAGCATCTTCATATCCGGTTTGCATTTATTACATATAATCTGATTTTCCCTTTCATCAAACCAGGCCGATTCTGATACACTGATCATACTATCACATCTACCACAATGCTCTATATCCGGTCTGAATCCGGAAATACCCAGATAACGCCATATAAACTGAATAAGAATGAGAGTCTGCTTCTCCTTAACAGCCGTATTTAACTCTGTAAGGCTCTCTGCAAGAAGGGGGTAAATTATTTCTGATTCCCCACCACCTGAAAAGGTCTTAAGGATAAGCTCTGACCAGAAGGATGCAATATAAAATTTAGGAAGTTCAGATCTTATGCCCGGGAAAATTCTCCTCTGTTCAATGTCTGACACCTTATAATTATCATTTACCGGATTATAGTAAAGATACATATATAATAAAGAAAAGGGATCAACCATTCCCGAAAGCTTACTTTTCCCTTTTCCTGCACCATATGCAATGGCATCAATAATTCCATAAGATTTCGTAAGAATAGTTATTCCTTTATGCAGCTCACCTATTCTTCTACTTTTAAGTATAATACTGTCAGTTCTTAGATTCCTGTTCATTCAAAGCCATGATAAGGGAAGCACTTTCCCATGTATAGTGTAAAAGTAAAGAATTTAGTTGCTCAAAACCGTATTTATCATTATTTTACTATTGCTGAAACAGCAATTTGAATTATAGTATAACTGTCTTATACTCTTTCTGAAGATTACTGTCTCAGGTAAGAATAAACTTAAACACCAGCCAAGAGGAACAATGTCTAAGAAACAATCAGAAAAACAAATAATTCCGTTAGAACTTTTACTACCCAACAAACTCTACATTATCCCTTTAGTGGGAAAACCTATATTCCCGGGTATATTTACACCACTAATTATAGAATCACCACACGATCTGGAAATTGTTGAACTTTCCCTTGCCAGTGATAATATGATCGGCCTTTTGCTCGATAAAGATGATACGGGTGAGACAATATCAACTGATTCCCTCTGCAGAATAGGAACTGCTGCAAAAATAGTAAAGAAAATTAATCTTCCCGATGGTGGTATAAATATTTTTATATCTACTTTAAAACGATTCAGAGTAAAAAAATTCCTGTCAAACTCCGGACCTACTGTTGCAGCTGTTGAATATATGGAAGATAAAAATGATGAATCTATAGAGGTTAAAGCTCTGACAAGATCTCTACTGTCAGAAATGAAACAATTGTCTGAAAACAACCCTCTTTTCTCTGAAGAAATGAGGCTTAATATGGTCAATATTGATCATCCGGGGAAAATTGCCGATTTCATAACATCTATTTTAAATACGGAAAGAGAAGTACAGCAAAATATTCTGGAAACTATGGATGTACAAAAAAGAATGGAAGCTGTTCTTATTTTTATTAAAAAAGAGCAGGAACTTCTAAAAATTCAGAAAAAAATTCAAAACCAGATAAATACCAAGATAGAGAAAAACCAGAGAGATTATTTCCTTAAAGAAGAACTTAAAGCTATTAAACAGGAGCTTGGAATGGCTGTAGATTCCAAAACAAGTGAATTTAATCGCTTAAAAGAAGCAATTGAAAAGTTTAAGTTTAAAGGTGAAGTAAAAGAACAGGTAGAGAAAGAGCTCGATAAATTTTCAATGATGGATTCCAATGTTTCCGAATATATAGTTACAAGAAATTACCTTGACACAATAGTATCTCTTCCCTGGAATAAGTCTGAATCAATGGAAATTGATCTTGAAAAATCCAGGAAAGTTCTGGATAAAGACCACTACGGTCTGGAGGATGTTAAAGAAAGAATTATTGAATATCTAGCCGTTCGTAAACTTAAAAAAGATACAAAGGGTTCAATTATCTGTCTTGTGGGAGCTCCGGGAGTTGGTAAAACATCTGTAGGTATTTCCGTCGCCAGGGCCCTTGAAAAGAAGTTTTTCCGTTTTTCTGTCGGGGGGATGAGGGATGAAGCAGAAATAAAGGGGCACCGCCGAACCTATGTGGGAGCAATGCCTGGTAAAATAATTCAGGGACTTAAGATTGTAAAAACCAGTAATCCTGTTTTTATGATTGATGAAATTGATAAAATGGGATCATCTTATCAGGGAGATCCTTCATCTGCATTACTGGAAGTACTTGATCCGGAACAGAATCATGCATTTAGAGATCACTACCTGGATATACCATTCGATATCTCTGATATTCTGTTTATAGTTACAGCCAATACACTGGATACTATTCCAAGACCTCTGTTGGATCGTATGGAAGTTATTAGGCTCTCCGGTTATATCGAGGAAGAAAAAATTGCCATTGCAAAAAAATATCTTATCCCTAAATCTCTAGCCAGGTCAGGTTTAAGAAGGAAAGATGTAAGATACCACAAATCTGCTCTGTCAGCTATTTCAGTTAATTATGCCCGGGAAGCCGGCATGAGAAACTATGAAAAGGCTCTTGATAAAATACACCGGAAAATTGCAAAGAAAATGGTTCTTAAAGAATATAAACCTCCTTTTATTCTTAATTCTGAGATTTTAACCGATTATCTTGGAAAACCTGTCTTTAGAGAAGAAGAAGAGAAAAAAATCACAAAACCCGGAATGGCAATAGGCCTTGCATGGACTAATTTTGGAGGGGACACTCTTCTTATTGAAGCAATAGATATCCCCGGGAAAGATGGATTAAAGCTGACAGGCCAGATGGGTGATGTTATGAAGGAGTCTGCGAATATTGCCTTCTCCTATGTAAAGCATATCTCTGCTGATTACAATATCAAACCTGAGTTTTTTGAAAAAAATACCATTCATCTCCATATTCCGGAAGGAGCAACACCTAAAGATGGTCCATCTGCCGGGATTACAATGGCCAGCACATTGCTGTCGTTAGGTACAGGTAAAAAGATAAAAACAAATCTTGCAATGACAGGGGAACTCTCTCTTACAGGAAAAGTTCTTCCAATTGGCGGACTTAAAGAGAAAACCATTGCTGCCAGACGGAATAATATAAAAACAATTATTATACCGAAAGCAAACGAGAGAGATCTTGAAGAAATTCCGGAATATATACGCAAGGGTATTAAATTTTATTCAGTAGTTACTTTGGAAGAAGTAATTAAACTTATTTTTTAAAGGAAGCATAATGGAATTACTTGCCCCTGCCGGCAATATGGAAAAACTCTACTATGCTTACAAATATGGTGCAGATGCAGCTTATATTGGTATTAAAAATTTCTCATTAAGAGCGAAAGCAGAAAACTTTGGTGGGGATGAGTGGAGTAAAATTGCTGAAATAAAGAAGGATAAAAAACTTTTTGGTGCACTCAATATCTTTTTCCATAATGAAGATCTTAGGACCCTTGAAGAAAATATAGACTATCTTAAACTCTACCCCTTTGATGCATTTATTATCAGCGACTTAGGGGTACTTCCAATCCTGCGGAAATATTTTCCTGATATCCCTTTGCATCTAAGCACTCAGGCTAACTGTATAAATAAGGAATCTGCGAAAGTTTATACAGACCTTGGATTTAATCGTATAATCTTAGGCAGAGAAACCCCCCTTAACGAAATAAAAGAGATAAGAGACTACCTGCCGGAAATAGAGATTGAGGCCTTTGTTCACGGTGCCATGTGTATTGCCTACTCGGGGCGATGCTTTCTTAGCAAAGAAATGACTGACCGAAGTGCAAATCAGGGGGACTGCGCTCACTCCTGTCGATGGAACTATCGTGTTCTGGAGGAAAAACAGCGTCCCGAAGAATACATGCCTGTTATCCAGGGAGAAAACTTTACTACTATTATGTCTTCTAAGGATATGTGTCTTATTGATCATCTGGATAAGTTTAAAGATGCCGGTGTAGATTCTCTTAAAATTGAGGGAAGAATGAAATCTATCTACTATGCTGCGATTGTTACCAGAGCATACAGGAAGATGATTGATTCTTTGGAAGGGAAAATTACCGAAGATATTTCCGGCTTCAGAGAAGAACTTTTTAAAGTCAGTCACCGGGAATTCTCTACCGGTTTCTACTTTGGAAAAGATGAGATGG
>DAOWMA010000021.1 GCA_030643345.1 Spirochaetaceae bacterium | reverse complement strand
CTTGTTTTCATAAATTAACACCTCTTTAAAAAATGTCAATTCATTTGCTAAGTTCAATTATCAGGCGATTTCCAATCTCATATCTACTACAAATGAACTGCAGATCTGCTGTAAACGGATAAAAACCACGGTAAGTAACTTCATATGATGCACTATTTATTCTATTTTAACATTATTTCAAAATTTTACAATAAAAAAATCTAAGGGACCCTAACTTTTCAGACATTTTTATCTAAGGACAATATCAGTTCTTCTACCCTCCGCTTTGGAACATGATGATTTGAGTCATCATCCCGCCAGTATTTTATATCATCCCCGGCAATGTCATCAATAATAACATTTTCCTTAGGCTTCCCCAGAGCAATTACATAAAGAATTTTATATCGGTCAGGTATAGAAAGTTTTTCTGAGAGAAGGGTTCTTTTAACTGATCCGAAAATACACCCCCCCAGCTCCTTCTCCACTGCTCCTAAAAGAATTGACTGCATTGCAATTCCAGCATTAACATCGAGGTATTTTATATCTATTTCCGTATCCCCGAGAACTACGATGTATGCCGAAGGGCGTTCTCCTGTTTCAGGGCCTCCCCAATCTTTGAGATATCCTGCCCAGGCAAGAGTTTCAAAAATCTTTATATTTTTATCTTCTGTGTTTGATAAAATATATTTAAGGGGCTGCCGATTTGCTGCAGATGGAGAAAACCTGGTTAGCTGAACAAAATCCAATAATGTTTGAGAGTCAATTATATAATCTTCATGAAACCTTCTGTAGGATCTGTTTTTAAGAACCAAATCTTTTATCATAGTACTATTCCCCCTTGTTTTTATCTTATTATACTAATGGCTTCACTATTATAATTCAAGGGAAACCGGTATTATCCGTAATTTAATCTTTCTGTCTTTTTTATCTTGACTTTCCCATAATCCATGATACAATCACTAATTAGAAACGTTTCTAATTAGTGGAGTTATTTAATTGATCACTATGAAGGATTTAGCTAAAGAAGCTGGTGTTGCAGTCTCTGCTGTCTCTTATGCAATCAATGGCACCGGTTCGGTGAGTGAAGAGAAAAAGAAGAAAATACTGAATCTTGTAGAAAAATATGATTACAGACCAAATGTAGTGGCAAGAAATCTGAAACAGAGAAAAACAAGGTTAATAGGATTACTTAGTAATCTGCAAAGCCTTGGGCCTGATAGAACTATTATTGCATCCATCAGTGATGAATGTGCAAAGAGAAATTATAATGTTCTGCAATTCAATAAAACAAATAATATGAAACAAGCTGTTGAGGTTCTTCGAAGTAACCAGGTTGAAGGAATTATATATGTTGATGACAGGACAGAAGTACTCCTGGATGATTATTCCTGTAACATACCAATCGTATATGCATATTGTCATAATGAAGTAAATAAAGAACTTAATATTACTCCCAATGATGTTCAGGGTGGTTACATTGCAACAAAACATTTAATAGAAAAAAAGCATAAAAGAATAGGATGCATAACAGGCAATGAGAGATGGAAGGCAACTGATGACAGATTGGAAGGATACAAAAAAGCCATAGCGGAATATGGAATTCCTTTTGATACTGATATTATTAGTACAGGTGATTTCTAAAATAAGGAACGTAATTATCAGGCTGCCAGATGGTTGTTGACCATGAAGAACAAACCAAGTGCGATTTTCTGTTTCTGCGATTCAATAGCCATATCTGTATATGATGCTGCATATGATCTGGGTATGAAGATTCCTGAAGATGTTGCCGTCGTCGGTTTTGACAATGAACCATTTACTCAATATGTGAGACCTCCCATAACGACAGTATCAATGCCTTTAAAGGAGATAGGAGCCGAAGCTGTTGAAGTTCTCTTCTCCAGAATTGACAATGATTATTTGAGAACCGGTAACCCCCATAACCTTAATTGCGAATTGATTGTTAGAGAATCAAGTGGATGAAAGTACATTTTTTTCTTAAGATTTAGAAACGTTTCTAAATATATTTATTTAAACCTGCAGCGTTGCTGCAGTAATTAAATTATAGGAGATTTCTACCAAAACGGGAAATCTTACTAAGGGGAGATGCTTATGAAAAAGACAGTATTTTGGATTGGACTGATTGTTCTGCTTTTTACATTGTTATCAAATGTAAACGCAGGAGGAGATCAGGAAAAGAGTGGAAAAGCGGGGGCAAAAGAGGTTGTTACATTGAAATTTACCTACTGGGGAGGTCCCGATGAAAAAACAGCAGTTGTTGATGCAATTAAGGGATTTGAGAACACCTATGACTGGATTAAGGTAGATGCTCAGCACATCGCCGGGGATTATGATACAAAGATGGCCACTATGATAGCCGGAGGGACAGAGCCTGATATAGCATACCTGAATCTTGGTCAGGCTTTCCCCTGGGCAGATGCAAATAAACTTTATAATGTTTACGATCTTATAGCCAATGACCCGGAAATGGATAAATCTGATTTTCTGGATAGCATCTGGTATAACTGGGCACCTGGAAAGAGTTTCGGGACAAATTCAGCAGTCGAATCTATGGCAATATTTTATAATGTTGATATGTTTGAAGAAGCAGGTGTACCTCTTCCTCCTGCAAAAGCTGAGGATGCATGGACCTGGGATGAATTTGTCCATGTCGCGCAGCAGCTTACAATAGATCAAAATGGAAACAACGCGCTTTCCTCCGGTTTTAATCCGGACAATATCAAACAGTTTGGTTTTCAGTTCAGCACCTGGTATGCCCATTATATGACAATGGTTTATTCAAACGGAGGAGATTATATTTCTAAGGATGGATCGAAATTCACTCTCGCAGAGCCGGCAGCAGTTGAAGCGATACAAAAACTTGCAGATTTAATGAACGTTTATCATGTTTCCCCTTCTGCTGTACAGGCAAAGAATATTCCTGGAGGAGCTGCAGGACTTCAGGCAAAGAAAGTTGCAATGAAACAGGATGGACAGTGGAGCTTATTGGCCCTTGGCAATAGTGGAATGAATTTTGGTGTAGGAGTTTTACCAAAACTTAAAAAGAGCGTAACACTGGTTTTAGGAGCACCTACAGTTATTTTTTCTTCTACCAAACATCCGGATGAAGCGTGGCTTCTTTATAAATATCTTGCAGATGCACAAAATGTTCTGAATCTTGTTGCAGGAGGATTGTGGATGCCTATTTTAAAGGACTGGTATACAAAACCTGAATTGGTTTCAAAATGGGCAGAGGGTAATCCTGCTCATCCCGAAGGATATAAAGATGCGATTATGAGACAAACCCTGGAGTATGGTGTCGCTGGAGTTGAATACTACGTAATGAACTGGGGTGAGTTGGACAGTCTGGTGAATCCCGCATTAGCATCGGTTTGGCTGGGGAAAAAGACTGCTAAAGAGGCTTTGGAAGAAGTTGAAGAGAAAGCCAATACTCTCGTAACCGGCAGGTATGGATTCTAGATCGAGTATTTTAATCTGCCAGCTGTAACGTATGCAGCTGACAGATTTTTTTCAGGTTGGAGATAAAAATGAGAAATATATTAGCTATTTCAGGAAATAAAAAGCATCCTTCGGGAAGCCTCGCCAGGAACAGGAAACAGGAAGTATTAATAGGAGTTTTGTTTGCCTCTCCGGCCATCTTAGGATTTTTTATATTCATATTTATTCCAATGATAGCCAGCTTGATTATTAGTTTTACCGATTATGCTCTTGTTAATAAAATGCAGTTTATTGGTCTGGATAACTATGCAGGACTGTTTAACGGGAGTGATCCATTTTTCTACAAATCACTTGGTGTTACAACCTATTACGTCCTTCTAAGTACTCCTCTGTGCTTACTATTTGCTTTTTCCATGGCTGTTCTGTTGAACAATGACAGTATCAGAGGAAAAGCTGTTTTCAGGACTATATTTTACCTTCCGACACTTATTCCTGTCGTTGCATCTTCTATGATATGGCTGTGGCTGTTCAATCCTGATATGGGACTTATAAATACAATTCTACGTGCCTTACATCTTCCAACCGGAATGTGGATATATGATGAAAATACCGTTATTCCTTCGATTGTTATAATGAGTTTATGGACAACCGGTGGAACAATGATAATTTTCCTGGCTGGTCTTCAGGGTATTCCCAGACAACTGTATGAATCGGTTGAACTTGATGGCGGAAATGCTGCCCATAAAATGTTTTATGTAACAATCCCCCTAATGACACCAACAATATTTTTCAACCTTGTTATGGGGCTTATATACGGTTTTCAGGTATTTGCTCAGGCATATATCATGACAGAGGGGGGGCCGAATAATGCCAGTCTCTTTTATGTTTTCTATTTATATCGAACGGCATTTAAATTTTCCAAAATGGCAAAGGCCAGTGCATTAGGCTGGATACTATTTATTGTTATTGCCCTGTTAACATTGGTAGTTTTTAAAACATCGAAAGACTGGGTGCATACTGAGGGGGGCAAATAGATGAATGGTAACAGAAGATCATTAAGAAATCTTATCTTGTATCTGTTTTTAGCAGCTATCTCTATATTTTGTCTTCTGCCTTTCTATTGGCTGCTTCGCAGTTCTCTGATGGACCTTGTGCAGATATTTGAAATGCCGCCAATCTGGTTTCCAAAACCTGTTAAGTTATCCAATTATACTGAGGCACTTACGATTTTACCTTTTGGCAGGTATTTTTTAAATACTGTTTTCATTGTAGTTCTTACTATTACCGGTACTGTTTTAAGCAGCTCTATTTCTGCATACAGCTTTGCCAGGTTGAAATGGCCCTACAGGAATTTAGTATTCGGCATTCTTCTGTCCAGCATGATGCTGCCTTACGCGGTAACACTTATTCCAACGTATTTAGGATGGAGTTTTCTCGGTGCTATTGATACTTATTATCCATTGATTGTTCCAGCCTGGTTTGGGGGAGGAGCTTTTAATGTTTTCCTCCTACGACAGTTTTATATGACCATACCCGGAGAACTTGATGAAGCTGCTTTGATTGATGGCGCCGGGTATTTTACCATTTATTCAAAAATCATAATGCCGTTAACAAGGCCTGCCCTAATTGTAGTTGGCTTATTTACCTTTCTGAACAGCTGGAATGATTTCCTGGGGCCACTTGTATATCTGAACAGTGAAATAAAATATACTTTGGCAATTGGTTTGGAATCATTTAAGGGTTTATACAATGCCCAGTGGCATTTACTCATGGCCGCGTCAACAGTAGTAATTTTACCGGCCGTAATTATCTTTTTTACTGGACAAAAATATTTTATTGAAGGTATTGCCATGACAGGGCTTAAGGGATAGAGAAACATGGAGGAGCAAACAGTGAGCAAAGGATTAACAGCGGTTTCTTTTACACAGGTAAGATTTTCTGATAAATTCTGGGCACAAAAACAGAAGATAAATAAGGATGTTACTCTCAATATTTGTCTGGAGAAATGTGAGAAAACCGGACGCATTACAAATTTCGAAAAAGCTGCAGGACTTATTGAAGGTGATTATGAAGGAATATTCTACAATGATTCTGATGTCTATAAGGTCATTGAGGGGATAGCTTATTCCCTGATGAACCATCCGGACCCTGAACTTGAAAAAAAGGCCGATATAATTATTGAAAAGATAGCAGCAGCCCAGCAGGATGACGGATATCTTTCCTCTTATTTTATTCTGACGGCACCTTATAAAAAATGGACAGATATGGATAAGCATGAGATGTATTGCGGTGGTCATCTTATGGAGGCGGCAATAGCATATAAAAAAGCAACCGGAAAAAAGTTGTTTTTTGATGTCGCATGCCGGCTGGCAGATCACTATGTTTCTCTTTTTGGTCCGGGCAGACGACACTGGGTCCCGGGACATGAGGAAATAGAGCTGGCCCTTATTAAGCTCTATCACGAAACAGAGGAAAAAAACTATCTGGATCTTGCCCGGTTTCTATTAGATGAGCGGGGGCATGGTCATGGTAAAGGCGGTCGGTGGGACAAAGGAGACGATAAAAGTTATTACCAGGATGAAATACCCGTCAGAGAGATGGTGAAGGTGAGTGGACATGCTGTACGTGCTATGTATCTTTATTCAGGGATAGCTGATGTCGCTGCTATAAGCGAAGATGCAGAGTACAGGAGTGTCCTTGAACAGTTATGGGAAAACGTTGCTCTTCGTAATATGTATATTACAGGAGGCATTGGTCCGTCCAAATACAACGAAGGATTCACAACAGATTTTGATCTTCCGAATGAGACTGCTTATTGTGAAACATGCGCCTCTGTAGGGATGGTCTACTGGAACCACAGAATGAATCTGATGTCAGGCGATAGTAAATACGCAGATATTTTAGAAAGAGTGCTTTATAACGGAGTTATTTCCGGAGTCAGTTTACAGGGGGATAGATTCTTTTATGATAATCCAATGGAATCGGATGGAACCAGTCACAGGCAGGAGTGGTATGACTGTTCCTGTTGTCCAACCCAGATATCGAGGATTATTCCGTCCATAGGGGACTATATGTACGCAGTGGATAACCACCGGATATGGGTTAATTTATATGCAGAGAGTAATGCGGAGATTAACTTAAGAAATGGTTCTGTAAAAATCGAGAAAATAACAAATTACCCATGGGATGGTAAAGTCTCTGTCAGGGTTTTCCCAACTGTAAAAGAAGATCTCGAATTGTTTCTGCGTATACCCGGTTGGTGTAAAAGCATCTCTGCCAGTATCAATCATCAGGCAATAGAGAGTTTGGAATTTGAAAAAGGCTATCTAAAAATCAAACACAATTGGAAAAGCGGCGATGAAATTATTCTTAATCTTGATATGCCGGTAGAAACTGTTAGATCAATCAATAAAGTAAAAGAAAACACAGGAAAAGCTGCAATTCAGAGAGGCCCGCTGGTATATTGTTTTGAAGAAACAGACAATAGGAGAAATTTTGATCAATTGAGATTATGTCAAAACAGCCAATTTGTAGTTGAAAATAACAATCAGGATAATATTACAGAAATTAAAGTGGTTGATCAAAAAAACAAAATGACTTTTAAAGCTGTTCCCTATCATTTTTGGGATAATAGAGACCCTGGTAGAATGAAGGTCTGGGTTGAAATGGAAGATTCTGATGAATCAACTTTCTTATACTATACCGGTTCGAAATTGCTTTAATCTTTCTTTTATAATAAAAAGAAAATATGTTCAATTTATTTTCTCTTTCTGATATATTGGAGCAATGCAGTCACAAATAATATTCTGTTTATCATCCATTTCATTACCCAGGGAATATCTGTATGCTTAAAGAGTTTAAAACCCTTATCCCAATGGTAAAAGAATATAAATACTATTATCTAATGGGCTTATTAAGTCTTATTCTTGTAGATGCCGGAGAACTTTACATTCCGAGACTAATGAAAAAGGTCATCGACTATATAAGTACCAAAGGCTTTTCTCTCCAGTTTGTTGGAGAAACTGTAATAATTATTATGACTATAGCCCTTGGCGTTGCTATAGCCAGATTTGGCTGGCGTTTCTTTATTGTAGGAGCGGCAAGAAGAATTGAAAGAGATTTAAGATCCAAACTATTCAGTCATCTGTTGACATTGTCTTCTTCTTTTTTTGGTCGAACTAAAACCGGAGATCTAATGGCCCGGGCAACAAATGATATGAGGGCAGTTCGTATGGCTACGGGTATAGCTGTTGTGGCATTTATAGATGCAACTTTTCTTACTGTTGCAATACTTGTTATTATCTTTTCAGAGTATCCACGTCTGGCAGCCATATCTGTTATCCCTCTTCCTGTTATTACAATACTTGTACTATTGGTCGGGAAACTGGTTCGTCGTTATTTCAAAGCTGTACAGGAGGGTTTCTCAAAACTTACCGAAAATGTTCAGGAAACTTTGTCCGGTATTAGAGTTATAAAATCTTTTGCCAGGGAAGATTATTTTCAAAATAAATTCTTTAAAGCAAATGAAGAGTACAAAAACAGCAATATGCGTCTGGTCAGGTTATGGGGCTTTTTTTTCCCACTGATAAACTTTATTTCCGGAATCTCCATTATGCTGCTTTTTACATTTGGAGGAATAGCCGTAATAGAAAAATCAATTACTCCGGGGGATTTTGTAGCTCTAATCAGTTATTTGACAATGCTTACCTGGCCTCTTATGGGTATGGGATTTACTGTTAATATACTGCAACGAGGTGCAGCTTCTCTATCCAGAATAAATGCAATTCTCAATCAGGAAGCTGAAATAAAATCTCCTGAATTATCTGCGGGAAATGATCTTACAGGTGACATTACAATCAAAAATCTGGATTTTTCATATACAGGATCAGGTAAAAGGGAAGATGCCGGGGACGTCCTTAAATCTTTGAATCTTATTATTCCAAAAGGAACTACTCTGGGTATACTTGGAAGGACCGGTTCCAGAAAATCTACATTTATTCGCCTGTTACCACGGTTGATTGATCCTCCGGCAGGAACTGTTTTTATTGGTAATACAGATATAAGGGAATTTAAACTTTCAGAACTCAGGTCATCCATTGGCTTTGTTCCACAGGATACCTTTCTGTTTTCTTCTACTATTAAAGACAATATCAGGTTTGGGAAATCTGATGCTGATGATTCTGAAATCATGGAAATGGCAATTCTTTCAACAATAAATACGGATATGGATGATTTCCCCGAAGGGTGGAAAACGGAAGTGGGAGAACGGGGAATTACTCTTTCCGGTGGACAAAAACAACGTATTGCAATATCCAGAGCTATGCTGGTTGGTCCGTCCATACTTATTCTGGATGATGCCTTTTCTTCTGTAGATACATCAACAGAAGAAAAAATTCTTTCCGGATTCCTGGAAAAGAGAAAAGGAAAAACCAATATCCTTGTTTCCCACAGGGTATCCACCCTGCTCCATACGGATATGATAATAGTTATTGATAATGGCAGAATTATTCAAAA
This sequence comes from Spirochaetaceae bacterium, assembly GCA_030643345.1. Classification (GTDB taxonomy): domain Bacteria; phylum Spirochaetota; class Spirochaetia; order B11-G9; family B11-G9; genus JAJRQE01. The sequence goes on along the minus strand of DAOWMA010000021.1, from coordinate 3,269 downwards.
AGGAACACATAAAGAATTATATCAAACAGAAGGATTTTACAGGGAAATAGCACTACTCCAGGAGGCTGAAGCTTGAAGCAGGAAGAAATTATAAAAAGTTATGATTCAACCATCATGAAACGCCTTTTAAAATTTACTAAACCCTATAAATTTCATATAACTATTGCTATAACAGCTCTCTTTTTTGCAACTGCTTCCGAACTGCTAATGCCGGTAATAATGCAGAAAACTATTGACACAAAAATATTGGTCAGCTATGCAAGACTCGAAAACAATATGGACAACCGGAATATTATTAAAAATATTAATAAAAATAAAACTATTATTGAACTTCCGGAATATATTTATTTTAGAGATAAAACCCTGGGGATTCCGGCAGACTACTATATAACTGAACTTACAGATAATTCCAAACTGTTTGAACTGCTCCATGACAAAAGCAGCACAATAAAAGTATCCGGTGAATATTTAATTATTAAGACAGAAGATCTTAATAATCTTTCTATAAAAGAAAGAGCTTTAATAAGAAAATCGGATATTGAGGCCGTAAAAAAAAGAGGCCTGATTTACCTGGGCCTTCTTATCATTGGACTGTTATTCACATTTCTGCAGGTCTACCTTATGGCATATACCGGTCAAAGAGTAATGGAAGATATACGTTTAAAACTCTATGACCATACTATATGCCAATCTTTGAAATTCCTTGGTAAAACTCCCATTGGAAGCCTTGTTACAAGAATTACCAACGATGTTGAAACAATAAATGAATTTTTTACTTCTGTTGCTACATCTGTATTAAAAGATTTTTCTATGGTTGCCGGAGTTCTTATAACACTATTCTATTTGGATACCCGACTTGCTTTAATAACAGTTTTAAGTATTCCCCCTGTTTTTATTGCTACGTACTTTTTTAGAAAAATTGCACGAAATACGTACAGAACTGTAAGACAGGCAGTTTCCAATGTTAATACTTTCCTTTCTGAACATATATCCGGCATGGATACAGTTCAGATGTTTGGAAAAGAGAAAGAAATCGAAAATCTTTTTAACAAGAAAAACAAAAAACTCTTAAATGCCAATTTATCTGAGATGTATGTATTTGCTGTCTTCAAACCTCTAATGAATCTTTTTACAGCAGTATCAATATCTGTGATAATATATTTTGGTGCAGGGAATCTGTTGAAACACACTCTTTCTCTGGGAGTTCTTATAGCTTTTATTGATCTGATCCAGAAGTTTTACAGGCCTGTAATGGATTTTGCCGAGAAGTTTACAATCCTTCAATCTGCTATGGCTGGTGGTGAGAGAATATTCTCTCTTATGGATGATGTAGATCAGATAGAAAACAAAGGGACAGAAACTCTCCAGACTCCTGTGAAGGGAAAGATTGAGTTTAGGGATGTTTCATTTGCCTATAAAGAAAATGAACCCGTTCTGAATAATCTATCCTTTACTGTCGAACCTGGAGAAAAGATAGCAATCGTAGGCTATACGGGAGCAGGAAAAACAACTATCGCCAACCTGATTACACGATTGTGGGATGTTAACAGCGGAACTATCCTCCTTGATGGAATTGATATTAGAAAACTTGAGCTTAAAAACTTAAGGGAAACAGTAATCCCCGTACAGCAGGATGTTTTTCTGTTTTCCGGCACTATTGAAGAAAGTATTAAGACCGGGCTAAATCTTACACAGGAAAAAATCAAGGAAGCAGCTCTACTGGCACAATCTGACCATTTTATAACAAAGATGGATAAGGGCTATCAGACAATCCTTAACGAACGGGGTTCCAATCTGTCTACAGGTCAACGTCAGCTGCTCTCCTTTGCCAGGGTAATAGCTCAAAATCCACAGGTTATTATTCTGGATGAAGCAACAGGAAATGTAGATACGGAAACTGAAAAACTTATTCAAAAAGCCATTGAAGAGCTTATGAAAGACAGAACATCTCTTGTCATTGCCCACAGATTATCAACTATTAGAAATGCAGATAAAATTCTTGTACTTGCCAAAGGCCATCTGGAAGAGATAGGAACTCATGAAGAGTTGTTGGCTATGAAGGGGATCTACTATAATTTGTATAAGCTGCAGTATGAAACGCAGGGAAAATAGAGATCATTCCCTAAAAATAAAACACATTTTTTTAATTCCTCTTGACACAAATTACAATATTCTTTATGTTTCTACAAATAGTAACGTTTCTACACACAGAAGTTTGGAGGATAACATGAATACAGCAGTAAAAAGACCGGACAATAAGGGATTCTTTGGAGAATATGGAGGAAGTTTTCTACCCCCTGATCTTCAGCCCGTAATGGATGAAATAACAAGAACATATGAAGAGATCAGTAAGAGTCCGGATTTTCAGGAAGAGCTTACAGCCCTGTATCAGGATTATGTTGGACGCCCCAGCCCTATTTTTTATGCCCGCAACCTATCGAAAAAGGTCGGCGGCGCACAGATATATATGAAAAGAGAGGACCTTAATCATACGGGTGCCCATAAGATAAATCATTGTCTGGGAGAAGTACTTCTTGCAAAAAAAATGGGCAAAAAAAAGGTAATTGCAGAAACCGGTGCAGGACAGCACGGTGTAGCCCTTGCAACAGCAGCAGCTCTGCTTGGATTGGAATGTGATGTCTATATGGGTGAGGTTGATATTGTCAAGGAACATCCAAATGTAATAAGGATGAAGATACTTGGAGCAAAAGTAATTCCTGTCAGTTCAGGTCTTAAAACTCTTAAGGAAGCAGTAGATGAGGCTTTTACTGCCTATGTTCAGGACCCGGTTACCCAGTTCTATGCAATTGGTTCAGTTGTCGGCCCCCATCCATTTCCAATGATGGTACGGGATTTCCAGACCATAGTAGGCATAGAAGCTAAAAAACAATTTGCAGCAACCCCAGGCGGTCTGCCGGACAATCTTGTTGCCTGTGTTGGTGGAGGTTCCAATGCTCTTGGTCTGTTTACAGCATTTATGAATGATAAATCAGTTAAAATGTACGGAGCTGAACCGGCAGGAACAGGTTTCAAGATTGGAGAACATGCAGCAACAATGTCCTTTGGAAAACCTGGAATAATCCATGGTTTTAAATGTTATCTTCTTCAGGATGATGAAGGGAATCCGGCACCTGTATATTCAGTTGCCAGCGGTCTGGACTATCCTGGGGTTGGACCTGAGCACAGTTATCTGAAAGACATAGAACGTGTAGAGTACACTACAATAAATGATAAAGAAGCTATAGATGCTTTTTTTGAACTGTCCAGGG
>DAOWMA010000011.1 GCA_030643345.1 Spirochaetaceae bacterium | reverse complement strand
GCCAACCTGCAATATAGTCAGAATAATTTGTTCAATAGTGTAATTATTCTTAACCAGATCCTGAAATTGAAATTTCAGAATAACTGTTCCCACTGATTCAGGAAAAAACGTATAGACTGTATTGTTATTTGAAAAATGTCGTCCCAGATACTCTATATCAGCTGTACCCTCCTTTGATAGATATATCCACCCCCTGCCGGAAAGGGTAATGTCCTTTTCTTCTTTAACAATTGCATTCATTTCTGTCTTATTAACTATAATTCCTGGGTCAACTTTATCACTTATTGCTTTATTATTTAAATTACCTGATTCTGTATGTTTACCTGTCTGATTACCTGTCTGATTACCTGTCTGATTACCTGTCTGAATTTTTTCTATAATTATTTCAGGTGTTGTTACCGGTCCCGGAACAGACGAATACACAAATCCAAATTTTTCTTCATTTTCCTGAGGTCCCATCTCGTAAAAATTAAAAAGCGGTGGAATGATTAACTCCTTTTCATTTTCTCTAATCTGAACTTCCGGTACCTGGAGTTCAGAATCAGAATTATCTTCTTCAGGGACTGTCCATACCACGGATTCAACAGCAGCAGATACCGGCTCTTCTTCCTTTAAGACAGGATTTAAATCAGTCAACTCATTTTCTGAAGTAGATTCTTCCGTAACATTCTGTTTTGATTCAATAACATCAAGGGGATTATTACTACTGTCCTTATTCATCTCAGTGTGTAGATTTTCAGATACACATCCTGATAAAAACAGGAAAAACAACAACAAATAAGTTTTAAGGAATATCTTTATATAAATCATTTATAAGTTTCTCATTTTGTTTTCCCAGATATTCTAATATCAATGCTTCAGGGTCCTGCCAATATGGTCTGATATCATCATTTGTCCACCTTTCTTTATCAGGTCGAAATGGCTGCCAACTTTCATCTCTTAAATGCTTATAAGATTCGGGGATAAGAAACCTTGACATATCTATTTTTTTATTACTTACAAGAGTGGACGAAACATTACTTTTACGATATTTAATATAGCCGGGAAGCATAACACCAATAGTAATAAGAAAAACAAGAAGAGTAATGGCCCCTACTGCTAAAAAATAAATCTTTATTCCCCTGCTGTTTATCCATTCCATAGATCTAACTTACTCCTGTCATTCAGTCTTTTATTTTTCAGATTCAAGACGCATAGTAACCAATTTTGACACACCGGATTCTTCCATAGTAACACCAAGAAGAGTTCCGGCCCCGGTAACTGTTTTTTTATTGTGAGTAATTACAATAAACTGTGATCTTTCTCCGAATTCCATAAGAAGGTTAACAAAACGTCCAACATTTGCTTCATCCAGGGCAGCATCAATCTCATCAAGAATACAAAAAGGAGAAGGTTTAACCAGGTAGGTTGCAAAAAGCAAACCTACAGCAGTCAGTGATCGTTCACCACCGGAAAGCAGAGCTATATTTTCAAGTTTCTTTCCCGGGGGTTGTGCAAAAATATCAATTCCTGAAGTTAAAACATTCTCCGGATCTGTCAAACGAAGCTCTCCCCTTCCACCACCAAAAGGCCTCCTGAACATAACATGAAAATTTTTTTTAATCTTATTATAGGTTTCCAGGAACAGTTCTGTAGATTCAACTTTTATCTGTTTTGTAATAGCCGTTAAATCTTCCCTGGCTTTATATAAATCATCCAGCTGACCTGTTAAAAAATCGTAACGTTCTTTAACTTCAATGAATTCTTCAGGTGCCATCAGATTGACATGTCCCAGATTTTTTAACTGTTCTCTTACTCCTGATAAATTTTCTCTAAGTTCTTTAGCTGATTTTCTAATTTCAAAAACCCTGTTATCATACTCAGTAAGCTCTCGTGAATGGACTTCTTTAAAGTTTGAATAGATATTTCTTACCTCGGTGGTAACCGCAGAAACATCTATCTGAAGTTGTTCAACCTGGTTCTGTATAGTACCAAGATATTCCATCTGCTTCTTTAAAGAACCCTCCTTGGATATTAAATCTTTATTTTTACTGGTAATTCCATTTTCCAGTTTTGAAAGCTCTTTCTGAAGACTTTTTTCCTCCTTTTCGAGATCTTTCTGCTCGGAAATTAATTTTTTAATACTTCCTTCAATACTCCTGATCTTTTCAAGATTTCCGGCAATTTCTCCAGCTGCTTCCTTAAATTGTCCCTGTAATTCTGCTAATTCTCCGTTAAGAGAGGTTATCAGATCAGCTAAACCCGTTTTCTGAGTATTTACTTTTGCCTGATTAACCCGGAGGTCAGAGAGAGTTTTTCGATACTCTTCAATTTTTTGTATTAGATTTTTATTTTCATCTCTAAGAAAAGCAGACCTTTCACGTCGTTCAATCACAGCATAACGAATAGTTTCCTGTTCCTCCTCAATTTCCCGCTTCCTTGTAATTATCCCTTCAGGAGCAAGAAACTCTTCCAGAAAAGAAGGAATTGTTTCTATGTATCTGTAAATAAGTTCTTCCAATTCAGAAACACCGGCAGATGAATCTTTTAAAACTGTAATTACTGTGTTAAATATATCCCGGACCTCTTTTTCACCGGAAATTTTCAGAGAGAGTGCATCTTCTAAAAGTGAAACTTTACCATCTAATTTTATATTTAATGAATCTATAGCATTATTAATTCGATTTTCAGTTTCTTTTCTCAGCTCATAGGAGTAGCCTGTATCTTTAAGACTGGCATCCAACTGTCTGACTATATCATCTGTAAGTGCTCTCAATTGCTCCTGAAGAACAAGATCTTCTTCTTCAAGCTTAATAACTTCAGAATCTGCCGACAAAACCCCAGCTTCATTTTCCTTTATTCTTTTGTCTGCTGTTTCAATATTTTTCTGAAACCGCTTTATATTATCTTCAAGTTCTTTCAGTCTGTGATCAAATTCCTTAAGAGTATTTTTCTTATCACTGATCAGCTTCTCATTTTGATTTATTTTAATTTCTATTGTATTTTCTCTTGTTCGATCGATTTCTATCTGTACATTTAATTCATCCACTCTCTCTGTCAGTATAGACATCTGACTGGAGCGGTTATTCTTTTCTATATCTATACCATACAGTTTTTTCTGATTTTCTATCAGTTTTGATTCCATGGTGTTAACAAGATCAAGATTAGTTTCAAGTGAATCATTGATTAAATCAATTTTCTTCTTTAATTCATCTCTTTGAAGAGTTTTTCCCTTTAATTTTGTTTCCTTTTTATTCTGCACTTCAAGAAAATCTTTAAGTTTTAACAGATGTATATCAAGCTCAAGATTAAATATTTCTTCTCTATATTTTCGATAGTCAGCTGTTTTCTCTGATTGTTTTTTGAGGTTATCATAGGACCGTTTTACCTCAGCTAAAATACCTTCTACCTGGCGCATATTATCTTCAGTTTTTTTAAGCTTCCTATCAGCCTCTGCACCCTTCTGTTTAAATTTGGTTATTCCGGCAGCCTCTTCGAAAATATACCTTCTTTCTTCAGGTTTACTGGAAAGAATCTCATCAATCTTCCCCTGCTCCATAATAGAATATGATGTTTTACCAATTCCTGTATCAAAGAATAATTCCCTTATCTCTCTTAATTTTGCAGGGGTATTATTAATAAAATATTCACTTTCACCTGATCGATGCAGACGTCTTTTAATAGAAATTTCAGATATATCGATGGGGAGAACACCTTCATCATTTGAAAGGGTAAGAGTAACCTCAGCTACATTAAGGGCCTTTCTGTTTTCTGTTCCATTGAAGATAATATCTTCCATTCGGTCTGCCCTGAGCATTCTTGTTGCCTGCTCCCCAAGGACCCATTTAATACTGTCTACAATATTACTTTTTCCACATCCATTTGGTCCAAGAAGGGCACTTATCCCTTCGGTAAACTCAAGTTTACTTCTATCTGCAAAAGATTTAAAACCGAAGATCTCTACACTTTTAAGAAACACAGCTACTCCACATGAAAGTATATAATAATTGGAATACTATAACACAGTAAACAGTTGACAGTAAACAGTTAGCATGCAACGTCTCTACCAATGCAAAACATATGTTCTGCCAATTGACAAATGTATGAGTTCGCATATTATTACAGCATGAAACTAGTTTGCGGTATTGACGAAGCCGGCAGAGGACCAATTGCAGGGCCTGTAACTGCAGCTGCTGTAATTCTTCCTACCCTTTTCCCTTACAATATTCTGGATGATTCCAAGGCATTGAGTTCTGTAAAAAGGGAAAGTATATTTGGAATAATCCTTGAAGAAGCCATTACCTATGGGGTTGGATGGGTTTGGCCATCTGAAATTGACACGATAAACATTCATCATGCTTCCCTGCTTGCAATGAAACGGGCATTTTACATGCTGCAGGCAGAACCTGATTTTGTAATGGTTGATGGTAAGTTTATACCGGATTTAACTGTCAGGACGACAGCTGTTGTTAAAGGGGATATAAAAATAAGAGAAATACAGGCAGCATCCATTATTGCAAAAACTGCCAGGGACCGGTGGATGGTCCGCTACTCATGGTTTGATCCCCGTTACGGATTTGAAAGGCATAAAGGTTATCCAACAATAGAACACAGAAAGAGATGCAGAAAATACGGATTATCTTATATCCACAGAAAAAGCTTTAGAATAAATGTAGACAGGCTGTCAGGCTGAAGGCTGCCGGACTATCTCCTCCTGTTCTTATTCCTGACAATAAAATCACTGGCTTTATTAAAGGATTCAATGAATTCTTCTATATCCTCTTCAAAAACCATTACAGAATGTCTCTCAAAACCTTCTTCGCCATGTTTTTTGCTTTCTACGATATTAAGGAATAGATCGCCATGTCTGTTCTCTTTAACGTTAAAAAAATATGTTCTTTTTTCTGAATTGGCTCTGGTAGAAAAAACTTCACCCCGTATTCCCATTATAATATCCCGCTTCGTATTGAATTTTTCATGTGGATATTACTCTATCACCTGGTAAGTTGCAATATCCTGACAGAAGTAATTGTACAGGGTACATAAATAACCTTCAATCTGCTATTGACCCTAATAATGATATTTAGTATATATATGACACCAAAACACAAGAGCCTCCGGTTCAAATGTTTTTATGCGCCTGTGGTATAATGGTATTACCTCAGCCTTCCAAGCTGATGACGTCGGTTCGATTCCGATCGGGCGCTTTTTTCCGCTCTATCTAAATAATAAATTTCAACGTACTTCTTACTCCATTTTTATTTTCAATAGTAAAAGTACCACACAACTGTTCGGTGAGCATTTTTATAAGCATAAGACCAAACCCTGTTTGGGCATCTATATCATATTTCTCGTGTAATCCATTACCATTATCCTGTACTGTTAGAGTTATATCCCCTTTATTTTCCTTGACTGTAACCTCTATTAAACCGGTATTTCTACCTGAAAATGCATATTTCATAACATTTGTTAGAAGCTCATTTATTATAATTCCCAGTGGACTTAGTTTAATATAAACAGAAATCTTTTAATATACAGGTAATACAATCTGGTGTTTTCCTACAGTGTTCCTTCCCATGCCTGACAATTAAAGCATGAAACTCCTTATAAACCTCCGGATCTTCTTCTATAGAATCAGCGATAACACCAGCAATTACTTCATACTGTTCACCACCACTCAGAATACCAAGTCGTTCAAAAATCCTTCTTGTATAAGCATCAATTACAAATACAGGCACTCCATAAGCATACAGCAGTATTGAATCTACTGTCTCTTCTCCTATTCCCCAGAGCTTAAGAAGATCATCTCTCTCCGGAATATTTTCAGATTGTAAAAAGTTACCTTCCATAAGATACCTGGTTAATATTTTTAGTTTTTTTGCCTTCTGATTGTAGTATCCGCTGGACCGTATTGCATTTGCAAGATCATCCTGATCAATATCCATGATTACCTTAGGGTCCATCAAACCGAGAATTATTAAATTATCAACAGCCTTTTCCACATTTGTCCAGGCAGTATTCTGGGTAAGGATTGCACCAACGACAATTTCGTACCTGTTTGTAGAGACGCAAAATTTTGCGTCTCTACGAACAGGCCACCACCCCTGGGGTCCATATTTATCGAGAAGGATATTATATATTTCTTTTATATTTATCTTATTCATCGATTATTATACCAAATTGCACGATAACATATTCCAAAAACAAAAAAGGGCAGGTATAAAACCTGCCCCTACATTGTTACATTAAAAAAATTCTGTAAATATAGAATCTATTTTGCGGCTTTAAGCACTGTCTGTGCCGCAGCCAGTCTTGCTATTGGTACTCTGTAAGGCGAGCAGGATACATAGTTAAGACCTGCATGATAACAGAACTCAATAGAATCAGGATCTCCTCCGTGTTCACCACAGATTCCCATCTTCATATTTTCTCTGGTACTTCGACCCTTTTTAACAGCCATTTCAACGAGCTGTCCTACTCCCTCAGCATCCAGTGTCTGAAAGGGGTCTTTTGGAAGGACCCCCTGGTCCAGGTAGTCGCCAACAAAGCTGCCGATATCATCTCTGGAATAACCAAAAGTCATCTGTGTGAGGTCATTTGTTCCGAAAGAGAAAAATTCAGCGTACTCAGCAACCTGTTCTGCAGTTAAAGCAGCTCTTGGAATTTCAATCATTGTACCAATTTTATGTTTAACCTTCATTTTCTTAGCTTTAAATACATCAGCTATAACAGCAACAGCATTGTTTCTAAGAATCTCAAGTTCTTTGGCTGTTCCAACAAGAGGGATCATAATTTCGGGTTCAACAACAATCTTTTTCTTTGCAACTTCACAAGCTGCACTCATAATTGCTTCAACCTGCATATCGTAAACTTCCGGATATGTAATACCTAAGCGACAACCCCTATGCCCAAGCATTGGGTTCATCTCATGAAGGCTGTCAACTTTCTTCTGCAATTCTGCAGGCTTAAGTCCAAGCTTCCCTGCAAGTTCCTTAATATCCTTTGGAGTATTAGGAAGGAATTCATGCAATGGAGGGTCAAGGAGTCTTACAGTAACAGGAAGACCGTTCATAGCTTTAAAAATACCTACAAAATCTTTTTTCTGGAGAGGAAGGAGTTTTTTAATTGCCACCTTTCTTGCCTCAAGATCTTTGGCAACAATCATCTCCCGGAAAATTTCCAGTTTCTCTGCTTCAAAAAACATATGCTCTGTTCTGCAAAGACCAATACCTTCAGCACCTAATTTGCGAGCAACCTTTGCATCTTCAGGCTGATCGGCATTTGTTCTTACCCTAAAACCTTTTTCCTTAATTCCATCTCTTTTTGCTTTTAATCTGATTTCATCTGCCCAGCCCAGGAATATTTCAAGATCCTTAGTAATTTTAGGACTGATAAGTTTAACTTCTCCCTCAAAAACTTCACCTGTAGTTCCATCAATAGTTACAACAGACCCTTCTTTATACTTCTTACCATTTACTGACATAGTTTTACCGGATACAACAACATCCTTACACCCCGCTACACATGGAGTTCCCATACCACGGGCGACAACAGCTGCATGACTTGTCATACCGCCTGTAGAAGTAAGAATACCCTCTGCAGCATCCATACCGCCAATATCTTCAGGAGAAGTCTCTTTTCGTACAAGAAGTACTTTCTTACCATCAGCTGCCCATGCCTCAGCATCATCTGCAGTAAAAACAATCTGTCCGCTTGCAGCACCGGGAGATGCATTAAGACCCTTTGCAAGAACTTCCAGCTCCTTTCGGAATTTAGGATCGATCATTGGGTGAAAAAGCTGATCAAGCTGATCAGGTGTAACACGCATAACAGCTTCTGCCTTTGTAATCAACTTTTCGGCGACCATATCCACTGCGCATTTTACTGCAGCAGCACCGGTTCTTTTTCCATTTCTGGTCTGGAGAATAAAGAGTTTTTCCTGCTCAATAGTAAACTCCATATCCTGCATATCAGAGTAATGGTTTTCAAGCATATCTTTTATGGAAACGAGTTCATCAAAAGCCGACTTATTAAGCTTTTTCAGACCTTCTATCTTTAGAGGAGTTCTAATTCCTGCTACAACATCCTCACCCTGGGCGTTCATAAGGAACTCCCCGTAGAAAACCTTCTTCCCAGTAGAAGGGTCCCGTGAAAAACATACACCTGTACCCGAGGTCTCACCAAAATTACCGTAAACCATGGATTGAACATTAACAGCAGTTCCAATTAAATTCTGAATATCATTTAATTTTCTATATTTAACAGCCTTATCATTATTCCATGAACCAAAAACAGCTCCGATAGAAGCCCTAAGCTGATCCATAGGGTCCTGGGGAAAATCTTTTTTTAGCCTGGTTTTATACGCTTTTTTATATAGGCCAACCAGATCTTTAAGATCATCACCTGTCAGATGTGTATCATCTTCTACTTTCTTTTTCATCTTAAGATCAGCGAGAATATCCTCAAATACATCAAGATCAAGACCCATAGCAACATTTCCAAACATCTGAATAAATCGTCTGTATGCATCCCATGCAAAACGTTCATTTCCTGTTTTTACTGCCAATCCCTCTACGGAAACATCATTCAAACCAAGATTAAGAACAGTATCCATCATACCCGGCATGGAAACAGCTGCACCTGATCTTACAGATACTAAAAGGGGGTCTTTCTCATCTCCAAGTTTTTTACCCATCTTTTTTTCAAGTTTCTTTAAATTAGACTGAAGCTGATCATCCAGCTCTGTCGGGTATTTTCTATTGTTTTCATTAAAGGCCTTGCAGACTTCTGTTGAAATTGTAAACCCCGGGGGAACAGGTACACCGACATTTGTCATCTCTGCAAGATTTGCACCCTTTCCACCAAGAAGGTCTTTCATACCTGTGTTACCTTCTGCTTTTCCACCACCAAAAAAATAAATCAGTTTTTGTTTAGCTTTTTGTTTAGCCATAAAAAATTATTCCTCCGCTTATCTTCTTTTATTATAATGCTTTATTATTATGATTAATTATCTCTTAAATTATAAAAAAAAAGCCTGTATGTCAAGGTTAATGACATGCAGGCAATATATATAAACGCCGTCAGGCGGTGTAGGCTTCCAGATGCTGACTCCTTGAAGGATGCTGAAGTCTCTTTATAGCTTTTTTCTCAATCTGTCTGATACGCTCTTTTGTAAGATTATACTTATCCCCAATATCCTTCAATGAAAGAGGAGTGTGACCATTAAGACCATACCGGTACTGAATTATCTTTGACTCCTTCTCAGTCAGCGTAGCAAGAATTGTATTTATATCATTTTTCAATGAGTTTTCAATTGCTAAATCATCAGGGGCTATGTACTCTTCATCCTCAAGAAAATCAGACAGCTGGCTGTTTCCCTTTTCAGCATATACAGGAGTCTCCAAAGAAATTAAATCCCGGGATATATTCATTAAATTAACAACATGCTCATCCGTCATATTGGTGGCATTGGCAATTTCAGAAATATCAGGATCTTCTCCCTTTTCTCCCTGCAGAGCCTTACTTGCTTTTTGAATTTGTACCAGTTCATTAGCTCTGTTTAAGGGAAGCCGTATCATTCTGGATTTTTCACATATGGCTTTTAATATGGCCTGCCTTATCCACCAGCCGGCATAAGAGATAAAATGATATCCTTTGTCGACATCATATCTTTCTATTGCATTCATCAGACCGATATTACCCTCATTTATTAAATCAGAGAGGGGAAGTCCCTGTTTCTGGTACTTCTTTGCAACGTTTACCACAAAGCGAAGATTTGCTTTAATAAGTTTTTCAATTGCAACAGGATCACCCTGGGCTGCACTCTTAGCATATTTATTTTCTTCTTCTCTGGTAAGAAGATCAATTTGATTTATTTCCTTTAAATAGATTGAAAGTATATTTTCATCATCATACGGAGATCTTTCCGAGTAAATTCTGCTTTTTGCTGTCATGTTATCCTCCCAGGCTACTAATAGTAATAAGCAGGAATCATGCCAACATTTGTTCTTAAGAGCTATCTTCTTTTTACATAACGATTTAACTTATTCTTTAACTATTCTGTATACCTTAACTTTTTAGCATTAAAACCCATACTTGTGTCAAAATAACACATAACAATAAATTTGTTTAATAAGTGAGCCAAAATAACCCTGTTCTTTTTAGTCAATTATGTTTTTTGTTCTAAAAGGTATAATTTGACCCGTATTACTATAATCTATGGACGAAAAATCAAAAGGTACTTCTGTATAAGGAAAATCTATCTCTATATCCTTGAAAATAAGGATTTTCTCCGATTGACATTGCCCCTGTAATATACCGGAAGCAATAATTTCTTCCCAGTACATTGCTATAAGATCAATTATCATATCCTTTTCTGCTTCAGAATCTATTTTACCTGATTTTTTTCTACCAAGATAGGAAGAAAACTGTATTAAATAGAAATGGCTTTTATCATTTAAGAGACGTTCTCCAGGAAAGATGCTCCTTAAAAATAGAGCTGCCTGACCTCCCTTATCTGCACACATGGAAGCATCCCAGCTTCTTACAGCCGGCATAATACACCCCAGTTTCTTAAATGCTATTCCCAGATAAAAAAACACATCCGCAAGTTCAACATTATTTTCAACAGGACAGTTCTTAATTGAGTAATTCAAATATTTAAGTGCACCTTTCAGATCTTCCCTGACTATACATCTTTTTCCTCTTGAAAAATCACTTTTCCAATTTTTCATATCTGTTCCCCACAGAAATAAGATACAAATCAAAACCTACTTAGGCAAGTTTTTCTTTTGTACTTGACGATTTTATTATTCATGTTTATACTTTCCTAGAACAAGCAGAGACGCAAAATCCTACGTCTCTGCTTATATAACTCTTAATATGATTTCTGGAGGAAATAATGAAAGTTAAACCACTTGGGGACAGAGTTTTAATTAAAACGGAAGAAGCAGAAGAAAAAACTGCCGGAGGACTCTATATTCCTCAGACTGCACAGGAAAAGACACAGACAGGTGTTGTTGTGGAAGTTGGCGATGACAAAGACATGATTAAAGTTAAAAAAGGGCAGCATGTTATGTATGACAAGTATGCCGGAACAACTGTAGACATAGATGGCAAAGATCATCTTTTATTAAGTATGTCAGATATACTTGCAGTCATTGAATAATTATATTCAGTAAGAAAAAAAGCTGCCTGTCAGGGCAGCTTTTTTTTTAGTATAAAAAATTTTCCATATCATTCAGTACCTTTTTAGTACTGCCTATACTTTTTTCTGTAGAGGGAATGGTTCCCATAAGAATGGGACCATATCTCTTTCTTATTATTCTGGGATCAAGAATCAATACTATTCCGTAATCAGTTTTTTTACGCATTAACCTGCCGAACCCCTGTTTTAACTTCATGGCAGCCTCCGGTAGAGACAAATCCATAAAAGCATTACCACCTTTTTTTTCTATTGCTTCAATTCTTGCTTTAATAACAGGATCTGTAGGAACACGGAAAGGAAGCCTGCAAATTATAACAAGTTTAAGTGAATTCCCCGGGACATCCACGCCCTCCCAAAAACTGTCTGTAGCAAAAAGTACACTGGAAATATCTGTATTAAAATTTGAAAGGAGCCTTGAGCGGTCTAAACTGCCCTGCTTCATGACAGTTAACCCCTGGGTGGTAAGTAAAGGTTCAAGTTCATTATAAATTGCATTAAGCATACCATAGGAGGTAAACAGAACCAAAGCACTCCCTTCAGATATACCTACAGCATCTACAATAAAACTTGAAATAAAAGACTGATAATCCGGGCTGCCGGGATCGGGCCCATCATCCGGTATACCCAGCATAACCTGTTTTCTGTAGTTAAAGGGAGAATCAAGAAGGAATTCCTGCACTCCGTCTTCCTGAATTCTATCCAGGCCAATACGCCCCTTCCAGAAATTAAACTTCTTCTGAACTGCTAAAGTCGCAGAAGTAAATACTGTAGTCTGCAGAGGATCATAGACTGATCTTTTCATCATGTCCGAAATATCAAGAGGAGTATTTGTAAATGAATAAAATACTTCCCCTTTTCCTGTCTTTTTCTGTTCAATCCAAAAAATATTTTCTTCATTGGAACCATAGTCAGGAAAACTATTCAGTATCGATGCAACGTTTTTTAATCTCTGCATTGCAACCTTCATCTCAAAAATATCAGAGTTATCTTCCTCTTCAGAAAATAAAATTTCTCCGCCGTCACTGATATAGGTTATAAGTTTTACAATTTTTTTATGCAATTCCCGTATACTGTCAAGAACGGGTCCAATTAAATCCGAATCTATCTGAACTGTGAGCCTTATGGTATAAGCACCGTCCATAAGAAAGGCCGTATTTGTATCCAGGGTTTCAGCGGCAATCCTGACTGCAGAAATAAGAACAGGAATGTCTTTATAATCTTCAGGATGGGGCATCATTCTCTGCATAATTACCGATAGTCCCATATTTCCTGATTTTCGCCGAAAAAATATTTTCCCTGTAATTTTATAAAGAACAAATTTGTTATAGATTTGAGAGAAGAAACTGGTAGCACTGTTTTCTATTCTGTGGGCCTCATCAAATACGACCCTGCTGAAAGGGGGAAGAACTGCCGTCCCCTCATACCCTGCTCCATTCATTCTCATCGCCAAATCGGAAAAAAGCAGATGATGATTAACTACAAGTAAATTTGCAGAAGCAGCTTCTTTTTTCATCTTCATTACAAAACATTTTTCTTTATAAAGACATCTAAAACCCATGCATGAATCAGATTCAGAACAAACAGCCCCCCAAACTGTGAAATCGGGAACAAAAGAGAGATCAGACTTACTTCCTGTTGCACTTGTCAATGACCAGTCGTAAATAGCCTTTAAACTACCATCCTTCTCCTGGAACAGTGAATTCTCCTCCATTGCATCATGAAGCCTTCTAAGACAGACATAGTTACCTCTGCCTTTAACCAAAACACTTTTTACTTTACTTTTTCCATTTTTTCCTATCAAATCGGTAACAAGAGGAATATCTTTTTCAATTAACTGCTGCTGCAGGTTAATTGTAGCAGTAGAAATTACTACCCTCTCGTTATTTATCCCGCACCACTTAACAGCCGGCACAAGATAAGCAAATGATTTTCCGACACCAGTACCTGCTTCTGTTATATTTATAAGATTATTATTAAAGGCATCTACAACACCCTCTGTCATTTGGACCTGGACATCTCTTGTTTCATAATTCTCAATAGCCCGGCTCAGCATTCCTCCCGGCATCAGAAAACTGCACACATCTTCTGAATCAAGTTTTTCTTTCTTACGGGATACAACTGCTTCACTGACACAGTAAATTTTTGTAACAGAATTATTTACAATATAAAACCCTATGCCCTGATTACCAGGATCAGATGCAATCTTCAGATCCTGAATACTGGGTTTTAATACACCGGATGGATGATTATGGATTACAACATCACTCTCCACCATAAACGGATACAAAGCAGGAGCTGCAGTATCATTACCTCTTGCAACTACCTCTACAGAATCTACAAGGCCATTATCCGTAATCTGCCCGGTAAACAAAACCTCCTGTCCCTCTGCATCCTTTATTACACCCTTCATTTTAATAATGACTTCAAGGGTTAATTTCTCACCGCTTTTCATAAGTGTATTATGCCCTTTATACAATTATTTGCAACAGTGGTTTTTCAATTTCAGGTGTCTCTCCATGTAGGGGCGGGGAAACCATTTAAATTTAACAATACATTTTTATTTGACAATTCAAATTTATGGGTTTAGTATTTGAAGTAACAACAATATTTATTTATTGTTGTTTTTTGCAACTAAAATATGTTTATTGTACAATTTATTTCATTCACATTAAGCATATATGGTTCTGTTGTACAAAGAAGGAAAAAATGAATAAAACTTACAATGCTTTTGATACTGCCAGAGAGCAATTCGATAAAATAGCCGAATTCCTTGATTTGGACCAGGCAAGTAAAGATCTTCTCAGAGAACCTCTAAGAGAATTTCATTTCAGCATTCCCGTACGAATGGATGATAATAAAGTAAAAATATTCAAAGGATTCAGGGTCCAGCATAATGATGCTCTGGGCCCTGCAAAAGGGGGTATCCGCTTCCATCCCCAGGAGACAATTGACACTGTAAAGGCTTTGGCTATGTGGATGACCTGGAAATGTTCTGTAGTTGATATTCCCCTGGGTGGAGCAAAAGGGGGCATTATCTGCGATCCCCACGACCTCAGTCAACGAGAGCAGGAACAATTGTGCCGCGGCTGGGTAAGACAGATGGCCAAAAATATCGGACCTCTTATTGATATTCCAGCTCCTGATGTTATGACAACCGGTCAGCATATGCTATGGATGCTTGATGAATATGAAGTTATCTATGGAGGAAGATATCCCGGAGCTATAACAGGGAAACCTGTCGGGATAGGCGGATCTCTGGGAAGAATTGAAGCCACAGGGTATGGTCTTATTTTTACAGTAAGAGAAGCCTTAAGAGAGATGGAAATACGTGTAGAAGATACTAAAGCGAGTGTACAGGGCTTCGGTAATGTAGCTCAACATGCAATTGAACTATACAACAAATTGGGTGGAAAAGTAATTTTAGTTTCCTGCTGGGACCAGGAGAAGGGAGAACCAAGAGCATACCGGAAAACTGATGGTATAGTTTTAAAGGAATTGCAG
>DAOWMA010000364.1 GCA_030643345.1 Spirochaetaceae bacterium | reverse complement strand
TCTTTTCTAAGTATGTTTCGTTCACGACTTGTTAATTTTTCCATTAAAATGTAATCCCCATCCATTTTGAAGGATCAGCCATATCACGGTCAATAAGACCAATAGAAACATTGTCTGTTGTTTCTGCTATCAGATACTCTGATCCATCATGATAATAATATGCACCACCGCCCTCAACCGCTACACCGGCAAGAGAATGGCTGTATTCTGATGAAACCATTAATATACTATCTATACCGTTATATTCAAGTAGTATAACATACAGGAGGGCCCTTGAATCACAATCTCCTGCAGCTTTCAGAACTGTATCCAGGGGACTCATAAAGTCAGACAGTGTTCCTGTCCGGATATATTCAAAGGTCTGTATCCATGAAAGCAGTAGAGAACTCTTTTCCAGCTGACTCAGACTCTCAAAATCCTCTGTTATCTCCCGATTTACTATACGGGCAATTCTTCTTAGACGATTATAGTTATCTCTGTAGATAAGCCTGTAATATCTGGTCCAGACTGAATCGGAAAGTTCAGAATCTGTATACTGCACCAGTATTCTGGCTTCCCTTTCTATAAGAATACGTGCCGCATCTACTTCGTTAAGATCAAAAGATACTGGAATTTTATGCCCGGCTATAGTCATACAGCTAATCGTTTTATCCCTGCCCGGCCAGGGATAATAAAACTGGCTGACCGGTCCCGGGTTTTTTAATCCGGCTTCGTTAAGGGAGAAGGAATCAACAGCAGAAAGAATAAAATCGTGGGCAGCATCATATGTGTCCTCATCACTAAAAGCTAAAAGAACAATATCCTCTGTTTCTCCTTCTATGCAGATTACATATCCCTGATATCTGAAACCTGAAGATACAAAACCAATACTGGCAAAATAACTCTCTTTTGTATCAAATAAAAAGGCTTCTCCTTCTCCTAAAGCACAAAGCTCTCTGGAAACATAACTATATATATCCATAGCAGTGTTAAAAGTACTTCCAGGATATCTCTTAATCTGAAAAAACGCTGAATTGGAAGGATCTGCAAAGGTTACTTTGTCCTCTTTATTGTCCATAACGTACCAGCCCTCAGGAACGTTAACAAAACTTGAAGTAAAAAAACCTGCCTCCCAGGAGGAGGCATTAATAGCTATAAGAAAGAGAAACACCAGTAGAAATAGTTTTCTAACCATATTAATTAATCGGCTAAAATCTTAAACCTTTTAATCTTCTTGGTAGTGGTCATTTCCATAGGTTCTTCCAGAACTCTCAGTCTCGAAATCTTTTTATAAGCCAGCAATTCTCTGTTCACCTGGTCGATAATTTTGTCAAACTCGTTCTTAATATTTTCTTTTGTATATTCAAGGCCGTTTTTTTCAAATATCTTCTTCTGAGATTCACTATTGGGAAAGATTAATGCTTCAATTCCCTCAGTTTTCATTTTATCATCAAGAACATATCCTCTTACTAAAACCTGTTCAATCTCGTCAAACAACTGAAAGTGGTCCTCTATCTCTTCAGGAAATACATTCTTTCCACCTTCAGTAACAATAAGAGATTTTTTTCTTCCTGTCAGATATAAAAAATTCTCATCATCAAGGTAACCCACATCACCTGTTTTTAGCCATCCGTCATGAGTAAATACTTCTTCCGTGGCTTCCTTATTATGATAGTAACCCTGCATAACCATTGGACCTTTAACCAGGATCTCTCCGGTCCCATCTTCATCAGGATCAAGGATTTTCATCTCTGTTTTAGGTGTAACAGCACCAACAGAATCCTCTTTATAGTGTTCTACAGGATTAAGTGCGATAATAGGTGTTGTCTCAGTTAAACCATAACCCTGAACAAAATCTATTCCCAGCTGATTAAACATTTTAAATGTAGAAGCTGGAAGAGGGCCTCCTCCACATATACAAATACGGTTTGTATCCAGTGAAAGTTTTGCAAGCAAACCTTTAAACATCTTTTTACCAGGATTCTTCCCTGTAGTTTTTTTGATTAATCCGCTGATAAACATAAGAAATTTTATAATACCATAGATGACTATACCCTTCTCTCTGATACCGTTCATCAAAGCTTTGAGCATTTTATTGAAGAGCATAGGTATAGCCAAAAACATTGTTACTTTTCCAATTTTCAGGTCCTTTAATATTTGAGAAATAACAAGCTTTTTTGCAAATACTATTTCTGCTCCTACAGATATGGCTTCAATAAACACTGCCAGCATTGAGTAGGAATGATGAAGGGGCAGGAGAGCATAGAAGACATCTTCTTCACTTAAAGTCATATGCCCCTGGGCCAGTAAACAATCACTGACAAAATTACTATGTGTCAGCATTACACCTTTCTGATTACCTGTTGTTCCTGAAGTAAAAAGAATAGCTGCAAGATCTGTTTCTACCGACATATCTCCAGGAATTTCACCAGGATCATTCAGATCCAAAATATAATTTTTTTTCTCAGGTGAGAGTGATATAAGATCCAGACCTTTTTTCAAACTTCCAATTTCTTCAAATTTCTCCTCATCAACAAAAAGAATTGAAACACCGGCAAAGTCCAGAAGTGCAGTAATTTCTTCCGAATGGAGCTGATAATCCAGTGGTACTACTGTTGCCCCGGCAAACATAATTGATAAATAGGCTATTGTCCATTCGGGAGAATTCTTACCGGTTACAGCAACTTTATCACCCTTTTTTACTCCTGTTTTTTTCAAATAGTTGGAAACAGATATTATTTTTGTATGTGCTTCCCTATATGTAAAAAACAGATCCGGGCCATAAGTAGAAAAACATCTTCGATCCGGGAATCTATCTGCTGTTATATTAAAAAGCTCAGGTAATGTCGGCCATTCACCCGAAAAATATTTTCCTTTGTACGCTTCAAGTGCTTTCCATGGTTCTCTGTTTTTATACATTTTCCTCTCCTGTGTGTAATTTATATTAATATAACCGAAATATGGTGCTTGCACAAGAATTTTTGCCTT
>DAOWMA010000381.1 GCA_030643345.1 Spirochaetaceae bacterium | reverse complement strand
TCAAACTGGTCGGAACTTCGTATTATTGCTCCAAGATTATGGGGATCTGTAACACCATCAAGAATTATTACAAGAGCATTGGGATCGTTCAGTTTTTCAAGATATGAGTCAAGATCAGAAGAGATTTTTCTATCGTGCCCCTGATTAATAGTCAAGTTATTCAGAGAAGAACCAGCAAAGATAATTCCCCTATGAGAAGTTTCTTTAGCAATTTTACTAATTTCCATTTCTGAAACTTTTACATATGGATAACCTTGTCTCTTTGCAAGATCTATTATAGATAAAATCCGTTTGGTCGATCTTGAATAGTAAACAGTACCATCTGAGTTCTTTTTTTTAAGAAGCTCCTCAATACCATGAAACCCGGTAAAAACTATGGTCTTCAATATTTCTACTCACCTCCAAATATTTTCACCTTGTCAATAATCCCATCAAAATCCAGATCCTGTTCGTACTTTTCAATAAAAGACCCATCTTTAATATATACCCACACATCAATTTTCATATCATAATTTGAATCAATCTCACGTCTGACAATAATTCCGTTGGAATAAAAGTAAAGATCATCCATCTCTCCATCTTTATTAAAATCGATAGATTCCATCACTTTAACACCATCCGCATTCAATCTTACAAGATAATCAATATTACCATCAGTGTTATAATCAAATTCCTCAATTAAAGTATCTTTTAAATTATTCTTAACCGTACTGATAATATCAGTTACATCGACAATACGTTCTAGAGAAAAGAGATTAACAGCTGTAATAAGCATTAAAAATAATAAATAGTATATGGTCTGATTCATTATTAGACTATCGGAGCATAATACTATAAAAAAAAGCCCCTATAATGATTATTTATCATAGGGACTCTTTTATTATCTCAATTCTGATAAAGGTACAGGATCGGGATTCTTATTCCCACCGTCCAGTTCAGCTATCTCTTTTAATAGGTTTTTAACCCTGCTGCTCAGTTTTGTTGGAATATTAACCCTGATTTTTATATACATATCACCCCGCCTGCCTGCATTATGCAGATAAGGAATACCCTCTCCTTTAAGACGTAATACTTTGTCATTTTGTGTTCCTGCAGGAATTTTAAGTCTGGCTTTTTTATCATCCAGTGTAGGAACCATCAATTCAGATCCGAGGGCCGCCTGTGTCATAGAGACAGGAATAACGCAGTAAACATCTGCACCATCACGCTCAAAATATTTATGAGATGCTACAGTAATGTAAACGTATAAATCACCAGTCGCTCCTCCATTAGGACTGGCATTACCCTGCCCGGGAATATTTATACGCTTCCCTGACTCAATACCAGCCGGTATGGTAACTTTTATCTTCTGGCTTTTATGGGACAGACCTGTTCCCCTGCAGCTTCTGCATGGATTTTCAATCACAAAGCCATCACCATTACAGGTTGGACAGGCAGAAGCAATCGAGAAAAAACCGGAACTCCTCCTAACCTGACCGCTGCCTCCACAGGTAGGACACATTTTCTTACCACCACCGGCCTCAGCGCCTGTACCGTTACATGAGGGACATCCAACCTGCCGACTGTAGCCAATCTGTACTTTAGTCCCGAAAACAGCATCCTTAAAAGGAATATTCAGATTATACCGAAGATCAGATCCTCTGGGTTGGGAAGAACGACTGCCTCGCCTGGCTCCTCCACCTCCGCCAAAAAAAGAATCAAAAATTCCACCAAAATCACCAAAGATATCCTCGAAATCCCTATAAACAGTGGAGTAATCATGCCCACCACCATTCATTCCTTCGACACCTGCAAATCCATACTGATCATAGACTTGTTTCTTCTTGGCATCACTTAAAACTTCATAGGCTTCAGTGCCTTCTTTGAACTTTTCCTCAGCAGCCTTATCCCCCTGGTTTTTATCAGGGTGATACTTTATTGCAAGCTTTCTATATGCCTTTTTAATCTCATCTGCCGGGGCCCCTTTCGAAACCCCGAGCACTTCATAATAATCCCGTTTAGCCAAACTATAGACCTACTATCTAATTTTTTTCAGAATCTTCATCATCGATTACTTCATAATCGATATCCTCAACTGTACCACTTGAAGACTGGGAATCACCGGCTGTTTCGCCTGTATCTGCAGTCTCTGAAGCAGCTCCTGTATCCTGGCCGGCAGCAGAAGCATCAGCACCACTACTTTTATATACCTCTTCAGCCAGCTTATGGGCAGCCTGTTTAAGTTCCTCAGATTTCGCTTTAATCTGTTCCAGATCACCTGACTCCACAGCTTTTTTAAGTCCGTCAACACCGGCATTAATGGCTGTTTTATCAGAATCTGATATTTTATCACCAAAATCTTTAAGAGATTTCTCAGTTGAATAAATAAGGGAATCTGCCTCATTTGTAACCTCTACCTTCTCCCTTTCCTTCCGATCCTCTTCTGCATGAAGCTCAGATTCTTTAACCATCTTCTCTATCTCCGCTTCAGACAGCCCGGAGGAAGATTCAATCCTGATCTTCTGTTCCTTACCGGTTCCAAGATCTTTTGCTGATACATGGACAATACCATTCGCATCTATATCAAAGGTAACTTCAATCTGAGGAACTCCTCTTGCTGCAGCCGGTATACCCACAAGGTCAAATCTTCCAAGAGCCCTGTTCTGAGCAGCCATCTCTCTTTCACCCTGCAACACACTTATTGAAACTGCTGTCTGATTATCTGCAGCAGTTGAGAATATCTGACTCTTTCTGGTT
>DAOWMA010000087.1 GCA_030643345.1 Spirochaetaceae bacterium | reverse complement strand
GTAATCCATTTCTATGGATAAGCAAATTTGAGATCTCCTTCCAGTCCAGTTCTGGTAATTCTCTGCTTAAAACTATTACACATCCCTTTTTTAATCTTACCAGATGTTCTTCTAGGTATTCTATTCCCCCCTCAAACACTTTGAGTGTCTCAAATACTCCCTCCCCATACTGATACCCCTCTGATAATACAGAAATAGATGCTTCCTCTTCGGCTATAAATTTTCCATTGAACCAGCAGAGATTTTTTTGGAGATATGAACCGGATAAAGTTATATTTGACTTGAACTCATTAGACTTATGACGATAGAGAACTTTCAGAAGGCTCCCGGCCTTATGGAGTGTTTCAGCATACTCATCTGAAGGATCGGAACCGTACACTATCCCTCCTCCAACAGAGAAAAATAACTTTCCCCTGGTAATTGTTACTGTCCGGATAACAATGGAAAGATCCATTCTGTTATTAAACCCAATATATCCAATTGATCCTGTGTACAGGTGGCGGCGGAAGGGTTCCTTTTCATCTATAATTTCCATGGATCTTATTTTTGGACAACCGGTTATGGAACCACCGGGGAAAGCCGCTTTTATTAGATCTATACTATCCTTACCCTCTTCAAGATATCCCTCAATTGTAGAAACAAGATGGAATACATTTCTATATTCTGTCATGGTTTTATGTTCCAGTACTTTTACACTTCCACCCTTACACACTTTTCCCATATCATTTCGCAGAAGATCTACTATCATGGATAGCTCTGCATCATCCTTGGGACTTTCTGAGAGTTCTTTTTTTAGTTTTTCATCCTCTTCCGGGGTTTTCCCTCTGGGTCTGGTTCCCTTAATGGGTTTTGCTTCAATTCTGTTCCCGTTCTGAAGTATAAATCTTTCCGGGGATGTTGACAC
The DNA here is from genome assembly GCA_030643345.1 of Spirochaetaceae bacterium. Lineage (GTDB taxonomy): Bacteria > Spirochaetota > Spirochaetia > B11-G9 > B11-G9 > JAJRQE01. The sequence goes on along the minus strand of DAOWMA010000087.1, from coordinate 6,750 downwards.
AACCTGATGATCTCCACAGTTTATGTATGCAAAAAAGGGTGCCGGATTTTCTTTGAACAGTTCTACAAAAAGGGAATAAGTATCTCCCGAGAAATCAATAGAAAACCTTTGAGACATATTAACCTGATAGATATCTCCCTCTTCAATGTAGTTTATAATATCAGAAATTGAGTTTTCATATTCTTTTTTTTCGAAATTGGATTTGAAACCCTCTGGTGAAACAGCAAAATTATCAGGGGTAAAAGTATTGTTTTCTATATTTGATACTAGTTTAAAAAGCTTCTCCGTCTCTTTTTTATCAGCTAATTCCGGTTCAATAATCAACACATAAATTGTCCCGGTAACTCTGTCTTCAATAAGAACCAGCCCGGGAGAAATCATGTATAGATCCGGGAGCATCAGATCATCTATTGTTGTTCTGCTTATCTCTTCTATGTGATCTTTCAGGTCGTAGGACAGATAACCGAACAATCCTGCTGTTACAGGTAAACTTTTTAACACTTTATTATCTAATCCAATTTTTCTGTAGCTTTCAGATAAATCAGAAATAATATCCTGTAATATATCAAAAGGGTTTCCAGGTAGCTTCTCTATTTTCCCCTGTTTAGTAATGTTAATTTTGTTTCCTTTTGAACTTATTTCCATCCATGCTTCAGCAGCCAGTATGTTGTACCTTGCACTGTCCTGTTCTCCACCGCTTAATAGAAGAACTGTTCCTTTTTTTGCTGCAAATGGCGAGGCTATTTCATAGAATGGTTTTTGTGTCTTAATTTCTCTTATATGTATTTTTCTGATTTTACTCATTTTCAAATTTTACTGCTTCTAGAAAGTTATTAATTAATGTAAATCCTTCCTCTGTCATAAAGCTTTCAGGATGAAACTGAATTCCAAACAAGGGGTACCCAGTATGTTCTATTCCCATTATTATCCCCTCTTTAGTATGTGCAGTTTCACGAAGTTCGCTGCTTGCTTTTTCAATTATCAGTGAGTGATATCTTGCAGCTTTAAAGGGTTTCGACATTTGTTTAAAAATTCCCATCTCTTCATGATATATTGCATCTTTTTTCCCGTGGACAGGTACTGGTGCTTTAACAGTTTTTCCATCGAAAAGTTCATTTATACACTGCATTCCCAGGCACACTCCAAGTATTGGTGTTGTCTTATAGAATTTCTGTATAAGAGGAATTGAAATACCGGAATACGCCGGTGTACGGGGGCCAGGACTGATCAAAATGTAATCAGGGGTTAGTTCAACTGCTAAATCCAGATCAATTTTATCATTTCTAAATACGCAGATACCCAGATTGTACTGTTTAAACATCTGAACAAGATTGAATGTAAAGGAATCGTAGTTGTCTATCACAAGAAGTTTTTTCAAAGAAAGGCTCTCCAGAGCTTTGTGCAAGGATCTTAACATAAGAGAATAACAGCAATTAGACTCTCTGTCGATTGTATTTTATTGAAGATAATCATATATTTAAATGGAGAGGGCTGTGTTTTTAAGGTATTGCATAATGTGGGAACATTCATTCAGTTATGTACAGTTATGAATGGAACCCTTGCATGGGACATCTCTAAGTGCAGGGACCCATATAATTGTATAGATATATGTCCGGATACTGTTTATAAAGAGAATGTAAGAACTCAAATAGATCCCTCAAAAATTCAGCTTAGATTTATGATTTACTTTATAGGCACCTCAGCTACAGATCCCCCTTTTTTTAAAATTGTAGGAATGGTAACTGAAGGAACTTTGTTATTTCCAGAATCTATCTGATCACAAAGTAAATCGACACATGCTTTTCCAATTTGATCAAATTCCTGTTCTACAGAAGTAAGGATGATATCACTGTTTGTTGGAAAACTTATATTATCAAAACCAACAAAAGAGAGATCTCCAGGAATTTTTACATCTCTTTTCTGAGCAGCTTTCATTAATTGGAAAGCTATAAGATCGTTTACACAAAAAACTGCACTTATAGCAGGTTTAAGAGAAAGAAGTTTATCCATAATAATATCAGCCCCTTCAATATCCAGAGTTTCCTGAATATCATCGGAGGTATTATCTTTGTAATGAGTAAAAATGATATCCTGACTTATAGGAACCTTCGTCTCAATTAATGCATGACAATAGCCTTTATATCTTTCTGTAACGGAATGTGCATCTTTTGCTCCAACAAATGCTATACGACGATGTCCCCTGTCAAGAAGGTAGTTAACTGCATCGAGAGCTCCATGATAGTTATCCGATTCCACAACAGGGAGGTCCACTTCATTCAGCTTCCTGTCCAGAAGAACAATGGGACATTTTTTAATTAATATCCTGCTAATTAAGTCAATATTTTTACTGTCAATGGGATAAAAAATAATACCTGCAACCTGATGGCTGATCACGTCTTTAAGTATTGTACGTTCTTTTTTTGAAGACTGTTGTGAATAATGAACAGAACAGAGATACCCCATTTTTTGACAGTACTTGTAAACGCTCCGAATGTACTGCTGCCCCCCCGAAAAAAAATCAGCTTTGTGAGGGATAATGAGAGATATGACATTATTTGATTTAACGGATTTATGGGCAACAAATGACCCCCTGCCCTTCTCTCTGTAAATAACACCGGTTAGTTCGAGTTCTTTTAATGCCCGGGTTACAGTAATCCTGCTTGTATCAAATTCTGCAACCAACTGAGATTCAGATGGAAGTTTTTCACCTTCTTTGTAATCCTCCAATCGAATTTTGTTAATAATTGAATCTATTATAATTTGATATTTAGGAATCATAAAACCAATAGTATAGCATTATTTCAAATAATGCAAGATTTTATAACATGTCAAGTTAGTATTAATTAAGTAATATTTTTATCTTGACATATCAAGTATTTAGTATCAAAATGGATTATTGGCTAAATTTTAGTGTAAAAGGGAATTTATGATAAAAAAAGTCTTGATTTGTCATTACAGGGTAGGAAGGACCGATGGAGTCTCTCTTGAGATTAAAAAAAGAGTAAGTGTTCTCGAGGAGATGGGGTGGGAAGTATAACTTCTTGCGGGATCAGGAAGCGATGGAGCAGATTTTATTATTCCTGAACTTGATTTTGACAGGATCGAAGTAAGAAAAATTGCAGAGAACTCATTCAACACTTTAAAAAACTATACCAGTGAACAGGCGTTGATGGATGATATCGATCATCTTGCCGGTATAATATCAACTAAACTCAAAACTATAATAGATAAAATTAATCCTGATTTTTTTCTAATTCACAATATTTTCTCTCATGGAAGGCATATTGCAAGCGCCCTGGCATTCTTTAATGTACTGAAAGAGACTTCCATTCCTTCACTTGCAACACATCATGACTTCTACTGGGAGAGAGATGACTTCAAAGAACCTTCCTGCGAGGCTGTAAAGCAGTTTTTGCAAAAATATGTACCTCCAACTCTACCTCGTCTGGGGCATGCAGTTATCAGCACCAGAGCGGCTGCATCTCTTCATAAAAGATCATCAATTAACGCTGCAGTAATTCCGGACACCCTTGATTTTACAATGCCCCTATGGGAAAAAGATGATTTCAATAAAGATTTTTTAAAAACCTTTGATCTGTCTGAAAATGATATTCTGATCCTGCAGGCAACCAGAATAGTGAAGAGAAAGGGGATTGAACTTATTCTGCCAATCATTGAAAAACTGAATGATAAACAATTCCTCGGGCAGCTGGTTGGGAAACAACTCTATAACGGTAAAACGGTAACTGGATCTTCAAAATTTATTTATATCATTGCAGGTTATGCTGAGCAGGAAGCTGAAGAATATCTCCAGACTATAATCTTATATCTTAAAGAAAGGAACATTCCTTATCGTAATATCCAGTATAAGATAAGTGCAGAAAGAGAAGTAGGTAAATTAGAAAAAAAATTCTCTATTTTTGATACTTATGCATATGCTGATATTGTCTCTTATCCAAGTCTTTTTGAAGGGTGGGGGAATCAGTTTATCGAAGCGGTTTTTGCTAAAAAACCAATAATGGTTTATGAGTATCCTGTTTTTAAAACAGATATCAAACCCCAGGGATATGAAGTAATCGATCTTGGTTCTAAAACTTTGAAAAATACAGAGACTGGATTTCTCAAGCTTCCTGATAAAACAATTGAGGCTGTTTGTACCAGGGTAATACAGACATTATTATCTCCTGAAACAACAAAAAAACTTGAAAATAATTTCAAAACAGCAAAGGGAAATAATTCAAAGGATACATTAAAAGTTTTAATGCGTAAAAGTATGGAGCCTGTATGAAGAAGATACTATATAAGCAGGCAGATTATCAGTGCACAATTTCTTCAGACTTTAATTTTACAGAGATAATTTCTGAACACTGGACGGAATTAAAGCTTTCAAAAAATAAAATGATAAGTAATTTTACCCTGGAGATAAATGGTGAAAATTGGGAAATATTTTGGCCTAACAGAGAGGGAGAAATATTCTTTGCATCCAGTGTATATGATAGAATAAGTAAATATAATGTCCTTAATGGTCTTACTATCTCTTACCCTTCAACGGCATCATGCAGAACCTTAATTTTTATGGAAGTAACTGGTAAAGGCTTTGCGTTGATGGCACCTCCGGATAAAAAAGGAAGAGTTACCGAATTCCGCATAAATGCAGAAGATAATAAAAATGTTTCCATAAACATCAAAGGTGAAAATCTGGAATGGTATTCTCTATTCTTTAAATCTTTAAAAGATTTGGAAAAAAAAGTAAGAAACCTTCAGACTGCTGTCCCATGGTCAGGTTTATCTGCAGTTAAAACAAATTCAAACTGGCAGGTTCAGGTAGGTCTTATTGGTCCTGATGAAAAAACAGATGTCCCTGAAAACAGCGGATTCAACGTTCTCGTCGATATTTCAAAATTGATGCTGAGGAAACTGGGAGAGAATAATATTCTACATGTTTTTGGATACTCTAAAGGGCATGATACAGGATATCCTGATTATTCTCCATCTATGCAGCTTGGAGGGAGATCAGGTCTTGAAAAATCAATAAATGCCATTCATCAGAATAGACAAAAAGTTGTTTTCTATATGAATGGTAGAATAGCTCAAAAGGAAAATGTTGAAAAGGATGGATTGTATAATTCCGTCCTTACAGATGATAACAATATACCATTTACAGAGGTCTATCATACCAGGGATTTCTATGTCATGAATCCATTGTCAGAAGAATGGCAGACCAGACTATTATTAGAAGCAATGAAGCTTAAAGAACTTGGTGCGGATGGGATCCAACTGGATCAGCTGGGTGGCAGAGCAGCTCCTGTTCCTGCTGGGGACCTCTGGGGGAAAGGATATATCAATCTAATAAATGATCTTCATAAAGAGGGGCTTACTGTATGGATTCAGGGGCTGTCAGACATCTATCCGGCAGACTGGTTCGAACTTACCTACAGAGATACCAATATTCTGGAAGATGGAACCATACGGGGAGGAACGCCATTGGGAAAGCCTGAAAAATGCATTTTTCAAATTTCAGTTCCAAATCAGGTTTTGCTTATTCCATTTTCAAAAATGGAAGATAAAAAGGATTTTAATAACAATAGAATAATTACTGATCTTGATATAAACAAGGGTGAATTGTTTTTGTACAACCCCCTATATATGACACAGCTTGAAAAACTTATGCACAAGGCTGTTTTAAATTAGTAAATGATGCAGAAGCCGCGTTGCGGTATGCATTATAAAATAAATAGGAGGCTTTTCTATGAGAAAAGTTCTAATTACTTTAGTTATGTTGTCATTACTGACAACAGGTTTTATGTTTGCAAGCGGTCAGGATGAAGTTGCTGATGATGCTCCAACTTCCCTTATTGTATCTTCAAGACTTTGGTCCCCGGCAGCGGAACAAAAATTTCTTTATGATGAAGTTTTTCCAGAGTTTGAAAAAGAAAACAATGTTGTTGTAAAGTTTGAAATTCTTGACGATACAGTACTTCTTAAGAGAGCTAAACTTCAGGCAGAAACAGGAAGAGTTACAGTAGATGTTGTTATTGCACATAATGGTGTAATGGATCAGTGGATCAGCAATAAATATGTTGAAGAACTCCCTGTATCGGATTGGAGTGGAAGAACATTCTCTTCTGCTTTTATGGACAGTATTGCCTCTGGCGGAAAGACCTATTTTGCTCCTGTAGGTGGAGATGTATATCTGCTACTGGCAAATAACAAAGCTATGAAGTATCTGCCAGCTGGTGTAGATGTTCAGGATATAACCTGGGAACAGTACATTGACTGGGCTGTTGCTATTGCAGAAGGTGAAGGCGAAGGTAAAACAGCTGTAACCGGTGTGCCTATGAAATCACTTATCTATATGTATGGTGGAATGTTTCTGTCCTATGGTGGAGAATTCCCTGTAATCAATTCTCCCGGTGCTCTTGAGGGATGGAAACTTCTGACAAAGATGCATAATGCTTATTCTCCAACAGTTATGACCTATGACAATGTGACGGCTCCTATGAAGAGTGGTGAAACATGGTTAACAGTAGCCCATATGGCCAGAACTGGTGAAGCTTACAGATCTAATCCGTCCAACTATGTTATTGCAAAAGCTCCTAAGGGACCGAAAGGAATTGGTTCTATAGCTGGTGTCAGTGGATTTGGTGTTCCGGTTGGTGCTGAAAACAGAGATCTTGCTCTTAAATTCATCGAATTTATGACACGACCGGAAATTGCAGTTAAGGTTGCCAGAGGAACAGGTGGATTCCT
>DAOWMA010000135.1 GCA_030643345.1 Spirochaetaceae bacterium | reverse complement strand
ATCATCACTAAACTGATCAATAAGAAATTGATATTTTTCAACAAAGCTTGCCTTTGCAGCTATCCTGGCAGCAAGAACATCTTCACTGGCTCTTATTTTTTCTTCAAGACTAAGTACTGCCTCAAAATCAGGCTCATTCCCTTTTGCTTTTGCCGCCTTATTCTTTTTTTCAAGTGCGGTGAGACTGTTTAAAGCTTTATTATAATTTATTAGATCAGTATTAAGTTCCTGTACTGAATTTGACAAGTATGAAGGCACTTTATTTAAAAAATGCAGTAAAGCATAGTTTCTGTCTATTATTTCATAGTATTGAACTTCACTTTTCTCAGTCTCTCTCAAATTTCTGTAAGTATAATTTATAAAAATATTTAAATATTCATTTATTGCTTTCTTTTTATCACCATTCCAAAAATAGATCTCTGCCAGAGTTTTCCGAAGAATAAGATTATCAGGATCATTGTTAAGTTCTTCCTCATAATCAGCTATTACTTTTTCTTTCATTACCTGTTTGTTATAAAAAGTCTGAACAATCTTCCCGAACCCGGGAGAAGTTTCATAGATTTTCGCTGTATTTTCTCGTAATGATTCAATTTTATTACGCTGATTGTTCTGTATATATGCATCTTCAAGAAGAAAACGGGTTTCAAGGTCCTCAGGGTATAGATCAATAATTTTTTTATATATTTCTATAGATTTATCAGGATATCCATTAACTTCAAAAATCCCGGCCAGTTCTTTATTCAGTACAAGATCATCACCTGCCAGATTGTTTACAAGCTCAAATTGTTTCTCAGCTGCAAAAGAGTCCCCTGACCATAGATAGGTGATACCAAGATTTGCCTGGAGATTTAAATTTTCCGGATAGAGCCCGGTCCCTTCGGAAAAAAATTCTATAGAAGTTTCATACTGGCCAATCCAGGCGGCAACCTTACCGGCCTCAGTCCATACATCTATCTTTTCCGGCACAAGCTGGAGCAAATCACTGTATTGATACAATCCATCTGAATAAGATCCTTTCCATATATAATTTTTTGCAATCAAGAGAAGAATATCGGGATCATCCGGTTCAAGAAGCAGTGCTTTCCGGAGGTTCTTAAGAGAACTAAGATAATCTCCAATTAAAGAATAGATCATAGATATTTCAATATAATTTCTTGATTCCTCCGGATTATCTCTAATTGAAATTTCATAATCTTCTATAGATCTAAACGGAGCATCCATGGACCGGTCATCCATATCTGTTGGGAAAACGGGGGGGACATCCCCCTTAATAATACGAACACCATCAACTTTTTTTACAAGAAAAAAATTATCCAGATAAAAGAAAAATTTACTGTCAAAGCTTCGTCTTTGGGGAATTTCAAACGTAATTCTATGCTCCCCCCTGGACAGAGTAATGTCAGATACATAGTTCCAGTAATATGCCGGAGCATATCCGCCCACTACATTTACATCCTCCCGGTAGACGTCATATTCATAGTAACTATCCAGCTTGTAATGGAAAGGTGATGAAAAAGAAGGGAGCAGTTCATCTTTGTTGCCGGGAGGTGTCCCCCCATACCAAAACTCATAATCACTGTCCTCTTCTACGTAGAATACATAATCAGCATAATATACAGAACCACCCTGAAGTCCGGTAGCCTGGTTTAACTGAAGGGTTTCATATCCCGAACAGCTGTAATTCAATATGGGTTCCCGATTAAAATTTGTTGCTACAGCATCTTCACCTTCAATAAATATGATACTGGATCCGGCTTGAGGAAGAACAGGCTTAATTTTTTCCGAAGGCACTATCTCATCTTTTACGGCCTTATTTTCATCCTCTGCAGCAGCAAACCCGGATATTAGAAAAATAACTACCAGCAAAACTATAATTTTCTTTATCATTTAAACTTCCTCTTTTGTTATTAATCCCTTGAAAGTAAACCGAATATTCTTCTATCCATGGTTTTGATACCTCGTGACAAAAATAATACAGATAAAATAGATGTAAAAACTCCAGCAGCCAGATAACCGGCACCATAGACCGGAATAGAAAGGCCGGCAAAATATAGTGTACCACCAAAGTTAATAGAAAAAAAACAAACTTGCGTAATAAATGCCTCTTTATACTGCTCCAGATAAAAAAGGAAGGTGAGTAAGGTAAGAAACAAAAGATGGAAAAATACACCGGAAAGAACAAGCCTTAGGGTAAGAAGAGAGGAAAGTCCTCCCAGAAGATTTGTATTTATACTGCCTGCAAGAATCATAAGACCTACAGTAAGTACCCCCTGAAAAAGACTCTGCTCCCTTATACTGGATTGCATAGAAATCAGCAATCTATATTTTCCTTCCTGTATCTCTGTAAAGGTCCTTGTGCTTATTTTCATAAGGAACCGGCGAAGTCTGACATAAAAATTTGTTTCGGAAAAAACCATAAAATAAACAAGTCCGGGTATTAAAGTAAGATTTGCAAAATAGACTGTCATGTCATAATGTTCAAACAAGACAAGATAGGTTCCCTCTACAGAGCTACCTGTATAAAACCATAAAACAATCTTATCGATCCAAATTCCTGCAGAATAAAAAACACCGGCACCCAGTAAAAACTTATATTTTCTGAAATATGAAGCAAGGGGTTTTATCTCTCTGAATATATTTCCCGGTTTTATATAACGGCGTATTAGAAGCAGCAGCATAACAAGAATAGAGATTTGTCCAATACTAAACCCAGCCATAGCTCCGCCAAGTTTATATTCCTTTCCCAAAATAAAAACTGCTCCAAAAGAAAAAACCATTCCCAAAATGTAAACTAAAAAGATAGTCATATACTTTTTTAACAAAGTAATAAATATCATTATCAGCCAGATAAGATTGATAGATACAAACAAAACTGCAGCAAAAATTTTATACATTAAAAGTTTTTCAACCTGATCTGTATTAATAAAATAAACAGCTATTACAGCAATTATTGCAGAGAGTATTCCAATTATTATCATTGCCAGCAGAAGTGCGGCAAATGCCCTGGAATCATCCTTAATATAAATAAGATCAGATGTATACCGGGTATAAATATAATGCAAACCACCAAAAAGAAACAAAGAAAATGCATAGGAATAGACAATAGCAGCTGTAAAAAGAGCGCCCCCTTCCTCTAATGCAAATCCTGCAAAACGGGAAAGAGCAAAAATACCAAGTATAGAGATAAGCCAGGGACCGGCTACTATTACAATGCCGGCCAGGGCGACCTTGAATACCCCTGTCATACCACCCTGTTTCAGAACTCTCTGCAGTTCAAATCCAATACCTGCCATTACTTCTCCACCAGCTTACGGTACAGATTTTGGTAAGTAGAGTAGAGATCATTCTTATTGTAGAGGGTATTCACCTTTTCTTTATTACTTTTAATAATTTCTTCCATCTCTTCCGGGTGATTTTTAATATACTTTACATTCCATGCAAGTTTTTCCGCATCTTTAGAGGAAGCAAGAAACCTGTCATCATAATCCAGCATCTCAGGGACATTCCCTACCCTGGTTGAAACAACAGGGACTCCTGCTGCATAGGCCTCCAGTATAACCAGAGGCTGGGCTTCTCTAACACTTGTAAGAAGCATAACATCCAGAAAAGAGTAGTAATCAAGAACATTCTGTCTTCCTGTAAATTCAAAAACCTCGGAAAGGTTAAAACTTTTAACCATTCGCATGCAATCTTCATAATAGGCTTCATCTTCATCTGTGGGACCAATACAGTAAAACCTTGCATCCTTTACATGCTCATGGACCATACGGGACATGGTAATAAAGGTCTTTATGTCCTTAATAGGAACAACTCTCCCTACCAAACCAATATGAAAACCTTCACGGGGGACTCTTTTTACAGAAGAGTACTTCGCCACATCTATTCCATTGGGTATAACCAGAGCTGTATCTTCATTTGCACCAAGCTCCAATTGAATTCGTCTGTTATATTCGAACAGGGATGTTGAAATATCCGCCTGGTGATATGCCATTCTGCTTAGGCTGTTATATATTTTTATCCACATGTCCCTCTGGTAGCCCCTTAAGAACTGCGCTTTTCTAAGCTCCATCTCTCTCTCTTTATGATACAAACCATGTTCAGTTAAAAGAAAGGGTTTTCCATGTCGCAGTTTAGCTGCTACAGCCAGAAGTCCTGCATATCCTGTGGATACGGAATGATAGATATCTGCTTCCGGTGGTTCTGCTCCCAGAACAGTAAAAATCATATTATGTGCAGATCTCCATGACCAAAAATAATCAGAAAATGAATACATCGGATTATTACGTATATTTGCCTTTCCCAGCATTTCCCAGCCAATATCACTGTAAACTGCTTCATCGTAAAGATATGAACCCTCTGGCAATTTTTCAATAATATCCCCAATTTCTGTATGCGCTTTACTAATAAAATCTGTATGCATTTTTTTTATTAACTTTAGAGTTTTAATTTTACCTTTTATTTTTCTGGTGCTTTTGGGTAAATCTGACAGAACAATGTCTCTATGTTCCACTACATTTTTTGGAATATCATATTTAAGATTCTGTTCACCTGCAGGAGAAATACTAAAAAGTACAAAGTCAATATCCGGCATACCCAAAATCATATCCTGCACCCAGGATGAAACGCCTCCGGTAATGTATGGATAAGAACCTTCAAGAATAAAACACACTCTTAGTCTATTGGCCATCTACATACCCAGCCAATAATCAATTGTCATCTGTTCTTTATCTGTTAGAGCTTCAGGAAAATCCTGAATCCTGCGGCAAATATCACGAGTCTCTGTATAATTGCCCATGGCAAACCATATCTCTGCTTTCAGAAATAAATATTCTACAGATTCTTCAGATTTTTCCCTTTCAATTATATCCGCTGCATTCATATAGAGTTTCAATTCAAGAAGTATTCTAATAAGAGTATTCAGCTCTTCTGCTAAAAGTTTCCTGTTACTGCGAATATCTGAAAAGTATTGATAGGATTCACGCAGAAAAAACTTCTTTATTGATCTACGCTCCCTGTTTAGAATCGCCAACTCAAAAAAAAGTCTTCCCAGCTTACTGGATACTTCTGAAGACTCCCTCTGTTCCTTATTCTGTTTTAATTCCTCTATTTTTTTATTATACCTGTTCTCGATAATATTAATACTCTCTGCTGCAAATAATGCAATTTCCTGATCTTTAGAAAAAATCAGGTCCTCAAAAATCTCAATTAATACTATATTTGTTTCCAAACCAAGATTCTCCCGGGAGAGTAGTCTTTCTATTTCTTCAATATCATATGGTTTCTCATCAAGAGGTTTTGTAGAACCGGATTTACAGGTAAACACCGATATGGGAAGAAACCCTGCCTGATAAGCCTTTAACGCTGCAGTAGGGGTCTTTGGGGAAAATCTATCCTTTCTGTTTCGAAAATATTCATATTCATCCATCATAGACTAAACCTTCTGCATTTCAAGCAAATTCTCAGCAATGTCAAGAAGATCATCAACACTAATATCTTCGGAACCCAATGAAGAATATCCCAGGATAACATCCAGGAATACTTTATTATCATTAATTGTCCATTTATAGCTATTTATTACACCAAGGCTTTCGAGACAAAAAAGTGAAGCACCATCATAGTCAATATTCGGATAATAGATGGCTATTTGATTTTTCTCCTTATAATGAAAGAAATCAATCATATTCCCGGAAAGAGAATGTAATTTTTCCAGCATTAGTAATATAATTTGATATATCCTCTTTTCTCCGTACTTCTCTATCAGTTCATCAAACTCCGTAAGCTCAAGTATAATAACCGAAAAAATAGTTTTATTTTCAAATGATTTCTTTATCTCATTTTCTATGAAAGTAAAAAATTGAGATGCTGAAGGAAGATTTGTAACAGGATTAACCTCATTATATTCTATAAGGGCCTCATAATCGACGGCCCTTTCAATGGCCGTTCCCGCAAGATCAATAAGAATCGCCAGCAGTTTTTCAGTGTAAAGATTATATTTTGAGAAGGGCATAGCTTCTATATTTAAGACACCCCATATTGAATTTGAGAGATTTATAGGAAATGTAAGAATATTTCTCTGATTATCCATAGCAGATAGATTTTCATATTCTAAAAGCATTCTTACAGAAAAAATACGGTCATTTCTGAATACCCACCCATTTATTGTGGAGTCAATACT
>DAOWMA010000309.1 GCA_030643345.1 Spirochaetaceae bacterium | reverse complement strand
GATATCCGATACGGTCCCGGGAAGAATGGTGAAATTTCAGTGGAAGAGCGGTGAAGATTCAATGACCGGTGAATTGATAAAGATAACCAGCGGGAATAAATCAAAACTAAATAGTTTTAAATAGGAGAAACATTTGATCAGGCCTAAAGTACTAATAACCCGGGAGATTCCTTCTCCCGGCATTGAACTTCTTAAATCCGAATGTGATGTTGAGATTAATAAAAAAGACAGGGCCCTTACAAGAGAAGAGCTTCTGGGTATGGTAAAAGACAAGGATGCTGTTCTTTGCCTTTTAACAGATAAGATTGATGCAGAATTCTTTGATGCGTCCCCTAAGTTAAAGGGTGTAGCAAATTATGCAGTTGGTTTTGATAATATGGATGTAAAAGAGGCCAGCCTGAGAGGTGTCCCTCTGTCCAATACACCTGAAGTTCTTACAGAAGCTACTGCAGAAATGGCCTGGGCACTGCTGTTTTCTGTTGCGAGAAGAATTGTTGAATCTGATATTTTTCTGCGCAGCGGGAAATGGGAAGGATGGGGGCCCCTCCAGTATGTCGGTCCCGGAATTAGCGGGAAGACTCTGGGTATAGTAGGACCAGGGAGAATTGGCAGTTCTATGGCACTTATGTCTAAAGGTTTTAATATGAAGGTCCTGTACAGTGGAAACAGAAAAAATAGTATACTCGAAGAGGAGCTGGGTGCAGAGTTTGTTCCCTTTATGCGCCTTGTAAAAGAATCTGATTTCATAAGCCTCCATGTGCCTTTCCTGGCAGAAACAAAACATATGTTTAGTGCTTCTGTATTCAGAGAGATGAAAAAAAGTTCAATTATTATTAATACTGCCAGGGGTGCAATTATAAAAGAAGATGATCTTCTTGATGCATTGATGTCAGGTGAAATTGCAGGAGCAGGTCTTGATGTATATGAGTTTGAACCTTATGTTACAGAAGGACTTAAATCTTTGAAAAATGTTGTTCTTACACCTCATACCGGTTCGGGGACCATTAAGTCGAGAGATGATATGTCAATAATGGCGGCTGAAAATATTCTGGCAATGCTGAAAAAAGAAAAGCCCCTGCAATGTATAAATCCCGAAATATTTGAATAAGGATTTTTATGAAAAAGCTGATACCTGTACTCTTTGCAGTCTTTATTATTTCATGTGCTTCCACTGGAGGTAGTAACGGATATAGCGAAGGCGATGCTATACCCCTGGATCCGTCTGTTCGGCACGGTGTTCTGGATAATGGACTTGAATATTTTATAAGACCAAACAGTGAACCTGATAATAGAATAGTCCTAAGACTGGTAATAAATGCCGGTTCAGTTCTTGAGGATGAGGACCAATTGGGTCTTGCTCATCTAATTGAGCATATGGCTTTTAATGGTACAGCAAATTTTGAAAAACACAGGATACTTGATTTTCTGGAAAGCACCGGGATGAGCTTTGGAGCAGATATAAATGCGCATACAGGTTTTGATGAGACAGTTTATAAGATAAATATTCCTGCAGATGATCCTGAACTGCTTGAGACCGGACTTGCTATTCTAAAAGAGTGGGCCTTTGAAATTGCTTTCGAAGATGAGGAAATTGATAAGGAGAGAGGCGTAGTAGTAGAAGAATGGAGAGCAGGCAGAGGGGCCGGGGCCCGGATGCGTGATGAATATTTACCGGTGTTATTTTCAGGGTCCCGCTATGCTGCAAGATTACCTATTGGTGATATGGAAATTGTAAAGAACAGCTCCTATGCTACTATAAAACGATTTTATACGGACTGGTACAGGCCGGAATTGATGGCTGTTATTGTTGTAGGAGAAATTGATGCAGATTCTGTAGTAATGCAGATTAAGAAATTATTCAGTTCCTATAATAACGGCAATAACCCAAGGTACAGAGAGGAGTTTGAAGTTCCGGACAACAAAGAAAGACAATATTCCCTGGTATCAGATCCGGAAGCTTCTATTACAAATATGCAGATACTGTATAAGAATGATCTGAATTCCGGCACACAAGCTGAATACAGAGAATATATCAGGGAGGTCCTTTGTAATATTATATTTGGACATAGGCTGGATGAGCTTACAAATCAGAATAATCCTCCCTACATATATGCATTTTCGGGTTCAAGTAATATTGTAAGAACAAAATCTGTATTCAGTATAGGTGCTGTGACAGCTGAAAATAATTTACTCCCTGCTTTTAAGGCGCTTCTTGAAGAAAATGAGAGATTTATGAGATACGGTTTTACTGACTCTGAATTTTTAAGGGCTAAGAATGAATTGATCAGTTTTATTGAATCTGCATATAATGAGAGAGAAAAAACCAAATCAGAATTTTTTGCAGATGAGTTGACGGAGTACTATCTGGAAGGGACACCGGCGCCTGGTATTGAATGGGAATGGGAGAAAACCGGAACAATAATCTCCGAACTGACTAAAGCAGAAGTTGTTGATACCGGACGAAGATTAAGAGGAAATAATAAGTCAACAATCATAATCACAGGACCGGAAAAGGATTCTTTTAATTATCCCGAAACCGCATATCTTGACACTATATTTACTAAAATTTCTGAAGGGGAAATTGGGCCCTATGAGGATATTCCTGCTGGAGTTAATCTAATGGACTCTATTCCGTCTGCTGGTTCTGTTACAGCTGAAACCCATGATGAAACTGCGGATTTCTATGTATGGGAACTTTCCAACGGAAGCAGGGTAGTGTTTAAAAATACTGATTTTAAGAATAATGAATTGCTCTTTTCTGCATTCAGCCCCGGGGGGACATCACTTGTAGAAGATCCTGAATATCTGTCATCAACCCTTGCATCGAATCTTGTACAGTTAAGCGGTCTTGGAAATTTTGATGCTGTAGAGCTGGACAAGTTCCTTACAGGTAAGATAGCTGCAGTGGACCCATATGTCAGTTCACTGTATGAGGGTTTTTCAGGCAGATGTGTACCAAAAGATTCAGAAACTCTTTTTCAACTTATAAACCTTTATTTTACAGGTGTAAGACGGGATGATATTGCTTATAATTCCTTTATGAGTCGTCTAAAAGGTCTAATAGAGAACAGAGAAAGCAGACCTGAAATTGTTTTTCAGGATGCATTGAATGCCGCTCTGTACAATGACCATTTCAGGTCACTTCCCCTTACTGTAAGTAGATTTGATGAAATTGATAAGAATGAAGTTTATAGTATTTTTAATGAACGTTTTTCTAATCCTGCAGATTTTACTTTCTTTTTTGCAGGCAATATTCCTGAAGATTTTTTGTATTTTGTTGAAACGTATATTGCTTCCATACCGGAGTCAGCAGAGCTGGAAAAATGGATAGACAGGGATGTTTCCATCGTGCGGGGTATTAACTTACTTGAAATGAAAGCTGGTATTGAGCAGAAAAGTTCAGTAAATATTATTTTCTCCGGAACTTATGATTGGACTCTTGAGAACAATACTGTTTTATATGCACTAAGAGATCTTCTTAATATAAGACTTAGAGAAGAGCTTAG
>DAOWMA010000248.1 GCA_030643345.1 Spirochaetaceae bacterium | reverse complement strand
CGGGATGAAGATAATGACTGTCCCTATTTTATTCCCCTTGGGGGTGTCCATAATGAGTAGTAACACAATTCTGACCCTTGACCATCTGGATAAAACCTACCCCGGTGGGATTCATGCCGTTAAGGAGCTCTCTTTTAAGCTGAGTGACGGAAGTATTTGTGCACTCTTAGGTCCCAATGGGGCCGGAAAATCCACTGTAATCGGGATGATCTGCGGCTTGTGCAGGCCCAGTGAAGGCAGTCTTTATTTCAAAGGGGAAAAAATAACCCTTTATTCTTCGGAGTACCATTCAAAAATTGGGGTCGTTTCACAACATTTAAACCTTGAGCTGGACCTTACTGCCTATCAGAATCTGAAGGTCCATGCTCTTCTGTACGGAATGGGAAAACCGGAGAGGGAGGAGCGGATCGACTATCTGCTTTCCGACACCGGCCTTCTTCAGAGGAAAAATGATCCGGTCCGGTCCTTTTCCGGAGGAATGAAAAGAAAACTCCAGATTATCCGCGCACTGCTGCATGACCCTGAACTTATTATACTTGATGAACCGACTATAGGTCTGGATCCCGCAGCCCGGGAGGGGATCTGGGATATTATCCATGGTTTGAACCGGGATGGGAAAACCATCCTTTTTTCGACCCACTATATGGAAGAGGCAGAACGCTACTCTCAGCGGGTAGCCATTATTCATCAGGGCCGTATTATCCGGGACAATACTTCAGCCGCTTTAATTAAGGAACAGGGTGCATGGTGCCTGATCGATTATTCAGATAATGTCAAGCAGATTGCCTTCTTTCCTGACCGCAAGACGGCTGTCACAAGCGGAACAGAAGGAAGTTCCAGGCTTGTTGTCCGGGAAACTACTCTGGAAGATGTTTTTATCTCGTTAACCGGCAGTGAGCTGAATCGGAAGGAGAATGATAAATGAGAGCACTCTGGGCTATTTATCTGCGCGGTCTTATTATTCTAAGAAATCGTGCAGGGAAAACATTGATTTCATTTTTTCTTTCACCTGTTTTGTATGCCCTGGCTTTTGGCTGGGGAGTTGGTCGTAATCTTGATGTGGAGGGGGTCCCCTATTTAACATTTATGCTTCCCGGCCTCATTGCCCTTTCCGGAATGAACCAGAGTTTCAGTATCGCCGCCGAGATCAATATATCCCGATTCCTTACCTATTTTTTTGAGGAGTACCTGCTATCTCCCGCCCGGGGATATATAGTAGTTCTGGGAAATGTTTTGTATGGAGTTACCAAAGGGCTTGGAAGTTTCATTGCGGTTATCATAATCGGCTTTTGTTTTGGAGCAGTTCCCGGTAACGGATTTATGATTGTTGTTCCGGTTATGCTGAACTCCATCATGTTCAGTTCTCTTGGTGTATTAATTGCCCTGACCGTTAAAAATCACAGGGACATGAACTCATTTACATCTTTTGTGATTACCCCCATGTCATTTATTGCAGGGACCTTCTTTTCTTTAGAAGGACTTCCCAAAATTTTCCATCACCTGTCTGAAGTAATGCCTCTTACTCATTCTTCCCTTACAATACGGGCTTTATTTCTGGGGCGGCCCATTGGGGTGTATCACTATCTGATAATGGCCGGTTATACGCTGTTGTTCTTTTTACTGGCTGTGCGGCAGGTACGTAAGGCGGTTGCATAATTTTTACATAGTAAGAAAAAATGGTATACTTATCATCAAAAGGAGGAGGATTTGTGCCGAAATTTTATGTAGTTGGAATGGGTCCCGGGGCAAAGAAATACATTCTGCCGTCAGCACTTGAAGCAATTGAAAATGCTGATATCCTGTTCGGAGCGAAAAAACTGATTATCCCTTTTACAACCCCGGAAGGTTCTAAAGAAGGTGTTCCTTTTACGGGTCCTCTTGATAATTTTTTGGATAAACTCGATTCTCAAAGACATACACAAAGAGCAGCAGTTCTGGTTTCTGGTGATCCGGGATTTTACAGTCTTCTGGGAGCAATAAAAAGAAGATTCTCCATGGATGAATATGAGGTAATTCCTGGTTTGGCTGCATATCAGCTGGCCTGTGCCCGGATCGGTCTTCCCTGGCAGAACTTCCTTCTCTTCAGTGTCCATGGCCGTCCTCTGGAAGGGCTGGATAATCTGGGAGATACAGATCCAGGGGTGATTATACTCACCGATTGTAAGAATAATCCAGCCAGGATCAGTGAATATCTGAAAAATAGAGGCTGGGATGACCGGACTACCTGGATTTGTGAAAATATATCATACCCGGAAGAAAAAATTAAAAAATATAAACTGGGAGAGGTCCCCTATGAAAAGGAATATAAGCTATGTTTAATGGTAATAAGCCCCGCCTGTGGGGAATAGGGATTGGTCCTGGCGAACCGGAATTACTAACATTAAAAGCCCATAGACTAATACAGGAAGCTGATATTGTTTTTGCTCCAAAAGCCCGGATAAAGGGGGATTCTCTTGCCCTGAACATTGTAATGGGTACAGGACTTAAGGATATTAACTATAAGGAAATAGAGTTTCCGATGATTAATGATAAACAAAAATTAAAAAATAAATGGGACAGTGCAGCACAGTATGTAATTGATCAGTTGGGAAATAATAAAAAAGGAGTTTTTATAACTCTTGGAGATCCGGGTATCTACAGTACATGGACTTACCTGCAGCAGGCCCTTGACAGAAAAGGGACGATCTTAAAAACAGAAACTGTACCTGGAATCTCTACTATGAATGCAGCGGCATCAGCTCTTGGGGAATCTCTCGTTACAGGAAAGGAAAAGATGGCCCTCCTTCCCCTCCCTGAAAAGTTATCGGAGCTGGAAATGTACATAAAACTGTTTGATACTCTTGTACTCTATAAAGTAGGAAGCCGTCTGGATAAGTTAGTTGTCCTTCTTGAAAACCTGGAGCTGACAGAACAGGCTGCTTTAATTCAGCGTGTTGGTCTTCCTGATGAGAAAATATTCCCGGTTTTAAAAGGACTGCCTAAGGAAACTGATGGATATCTTTCTACAGTTATTATCCACTGCAGAAAATCAACAAAACAGGAGAAAAGTGCATGAAAGTTATTTTTATTGGTGCAGGTCCGGGAGATCCGGAACTTATTACTATTAAAGGGCAAAACAGTATTAAAAAAGCTGATATTGTTATCTATGCAGGTTCACTTGTTAACCCGGAAATACTGAAGTATGCATCTCAGGATATCCCCGTATTTGATTCCTCCGGGATGAATTACAAAGAAGTTTGCAGAATATATGCAGATAATAAAAATATTGAGGGAACCATAGCCCGAATACATACAGGAGATCCCTCAGTGTACGGTGCTATCCAGGAACAGATTGATTTCTGCCGACAGGAAAATATCTCCTGGGAAGTTATTCCCGGAGTAAGTTCCTTCCAGGCAGCAGCAGCAGCTTTAGGACAGGAACTGACCCTGCCCGGGGTATCCCAGACTGTGGTATTAAGCAGAATCAGCGGTCGGACAGCTGTTCCCGAAAAGGAATCTCTGGAAAAGCTGGCTGCATCGCAACCAAGTTTAATTCTGTTCCTTTCTATCAGCCGGATTGAAAAAGTTTGTTCTGTTCTTACTCCTGTTTATGGAGAGACTACCGTCTGTAATGTTGTTTACAGAGCAAGTTGGCCTGATCAGCAGATAATTACAGGAACCCTTGCGGATATTGCTGTTCTGGTGGAGCAGGCTGGTATTACCAGGCAGGCCCTTATTATGGTGGGCGAGGTTTTCAGAGCACAGAAAGAACCTTTTTTCTATGAATTTTCAAAACTATACGATCCTGAATATACCCATGGCTGGCGAAAAGGCAGCACTAAGTCATGAAATATGCAGTTATTGCTGTTACAGATTCTGCAAGAATTACAGCAGAATATATTGTAAAAAAACTACCCGAGTCCCGTCTCTATTTTCAAAAAGAAAAAGGATGGCTTAAATCCAATATAGAACACCTTTTTTGTGAATGTAAAGGACTTATATTTATAATGGCAACAGGAATAGTTGTCAGAATAATAGCTCCCTGTATAGATTCAAAATACAGTGATCCTGCTGTTGTCGTTGTAGATGATGCCTGCCGTTATTCCATAAGCCTGTTATCCGGGCATGAAGGGGGTGCTAATGATCTTAGTGCAAAAATAGCTACACTACTTAATGCTCAGGCTGTTATTACTACTGCCAGTGATACTAATCGGAATATCATTATAGGCGTGGGATGTCGT
>DAOWMA010000031.1 GCA_030643345.1 Spirochaetaceae bacterium | reverse complement strand
ATTCCTCCAAAAATGGAAGGAAGATTTATGTCAATGATCTTAAGTCCCAAAAATAAAAAATAAGATTTATAATCTTACATATAGCAACACTGAGGGGTCTTGTTCCTTAGTAGTGGTGAAAAAATTAAGTAAAAGGAAAAGCAATGCCAAAAATGAAAACAAGAAAAGCAGCTGCAAAAAGGTATCGCGTTACCGCTTCAGGTAAGGTGAAATACAAAAAGCAGGGTGCAGGTCACATTCTTACGAAAAAATCTACAAAAAGAAAGAGAAATCTTCGTCATGCAGGAGTTTTAAGTGCTCCTGAGACAAAAAAAGCAAGAATACTCTTACCCTACAGTTTCTAAAGGAGCGTGATGTAAAATGCCAAGAGCAGTTGATGGAACAAGAAGAAAGAATCGAAGAAAAAAGATATTAAAGAGTGCTAAAGGTTATTTCGGCCGAAGGAGCACAAATTTTCGAGCTGCAAAAGATGCAGTAGTAAAAGCAGGGCAGTATGCCTACAGGGATAGAAGACGGAAAAAAAGAGACTTCCGCAGATTATGGATTACAAGAATTTCAGCTGCCTGCAGAGCTGAGGATATTACATATTCCAGGTTTATTAATGGTCTGAAAAAAGCTGACATTGAACTGAACAGAAAAGCTCTTTCAAACCTTGCAATTGAAGACAAAGAAGCATTCTCTGTCGTAGTTGCAAAGGCAAAAAAAGCTCTGGGAGTGTAGAGCTATGATTACTCTTGATCAAATTAAACAGTTGGACCGGAAAGTTAGAAAAGCCATTGATAAAATTAATAGTCTTAAAAACGAAAACAATATGCTTCAGGGAAAGCTGGATAATTATCAGCTTCGAATTGAAGAGCTTGAGGTATTAATTGACACTTTCAAAGAGGACCAGGGTGAAATTGAAAACGGTATTATTGGTGCTTTAAACCAACTTGACCTAATGGAAGAAGACACATCTCTTACCGGGAGAGAAACCGGACTAACGCAGGAATCTGCCAAATCTGAACAGGAATCATCTGACGAAACCAATGCTGAACCTGCAATAACAGAAGAAACTACTCCGGAAGCAGTAGAAACTGATAAAAAAGAGGATATTGGTAAAGAAGAATCTGAATTGGATATCTTCTGATCCTCATATCATGAGTAGTCTTCAAAAAATCAGACTTTTGGGATCCTCATTCTCTCTTAAAATAGATGAGGATCCTGAGTACTTTCAAAAAATTATTAATACTATTGAAAAAAAAATTTCTGCTGTAGAGTCAACGATGAATGTAAAAGACCCTTTGCGTATTGCATTATTATCCTGTATACTTTTAACAGATGATCTTTTAAAAGAACAGGATAAAAAAACCCAGGGTCTGTCACTGGAAGTGGCGGACAAAGTAGAGCAGATGACTCTTGAGATCATCAATTTGATTGATAAGAGTTTTATAGAATAGACTGAATTAAAACATATCCTGCGGTGTTCGGGAGGGAATACAAGTCTCTTGGTTCAAACTAATATTATGGGCTTACATATTCACAGGTTGAATTGCGCGGTTCTTTAGAGTTGTACAGGATGCCAGTGAGAGTTCGCCCACTTGGACTATAGAGTTCAAGAGACAATTTCCCAAGCGGCATCGCGGGTTTTTTAACAGCTATACTCCTTTTTTTCAGCTCTATTAGTTGACATTTGACCATCCGGAGAATAGTATCGAAAATAATTATGCCAGTATTAACAAGTCAGCAGATAAACAGATATTACGAGGGATTTAAGGATGTTGATGTAACCTTTACTAAGGAAGTTACACAAAATCTCAATCTGCTTCCAAAACATGTGTATTTAAAATGCCAGGGGACCCAATGGTCTGGAATTATCTACTCTACTTCCATGGTTGGAGCTAAAATAATAGCAAATATAGGAAAAGAGTCTTTTGAACTTATACGTAAAGCAAATAATCTGGTAGCTCTCCGGTTTGCTTTCAGCATGGAAGATACAAAAAATAAGCTCTTATTTTTTGTATCTGCAAAAGTTACAGGTTTTAATCCGTACAATAAGGATAAACCCAATCTTAATTTTATTAATCTTACATATACAAAACGACCACCTGATGATCTTATTGCGATCCTGGGACAGATGCTTGAAATTAATATAAACTCAAAAAAAAGAACCGATGAAAGAATAGATATTAACAGTAACAGTATAAGAGTATTGGGACTTCTTTCAAAAAATGCAAAGTTATCTTTAGAGGGGATACCCCGAAACTGTATTGTAAGGGATATTAGCTTTTCCGGAGCTAAAATTATTTTACCGGGGATTGCTAAATTTCTTAATGATAAAGGGTGTGTCCTTGGTATGGCTGCAAAGGATGATAAAGTTTTTGCTCTTAAAGGGAAGGTTGTGAGGGTTGAAACTGTTGCTGACAGAAAAGATATTGCAGTCCTTGCTATAAAATTCAATGAAGACTCCGTATCTATGGATTATAAAAAAATGATTAACGATTATATTACAGTCAAGCACAATGTCTCAAGCATAAATGCAGATGGACAATAATTCTGCTTCACTCCCGCCTGCACTCAGCCAGATAATATATATTTCAATTCCTGAAAATGCAGAACAGGAAATTAATGGATTTAATATAGACAGCTCTATTCTAATGCCTGTAGAGATACCCGTTGGAGAAACCGAGTGGCAAATGCAGGACCTTTCATGGGAAATGATTGTAGCTGCGATGCTTAAAATATTTGCATGGGAACCATCACACAAGGATATCAGCTACTACCGAAGCTTTATTCATGCTGTCCAGCCGGGAATAATCGAAGAGATGACCCGTACAGGTATAATAAAAGCGGAAAATAAAGATTATGAGATTGCAGAAGAGATATTCCGCGCTCTTTCGAACCTTGAACCCAATATTGAACAAAATCTCACAAACCTTGCACTTGTTATTGAAGAGCAGGCAGAATTGTATAAAGACCTTGAAAATCATGAATTGTCAGAGAAAAAAGTAGAAGAAGCATTCGAAATTTATAAAAAAACAATAAAAAAACATCCCGATTCAGAGGAAGTAATGTTCAATGGAGGAAATTTCTACCTGAAACATGGAAATATGGAAAAGGCAATTTACCTTCTTGATCACTTCTTGCTTATTACGAAAAATTCCGGTAGAAAAAATCATGTAATATCTATCCTTGATAAGATTAAAAAACTCTCTGCCAATGATATGATGTTTAATGAATCTTACGAGTTAATCAAAATAGGAAGAGAAGAATCAGGAATAGAAAAGATTAAATCCTACCTGAAAACTAATTCCACCGTATGGAATGCCTGGTTTCTTCTGGGATGGGCATACAGACGAATAGGTGATTATCAGAAAGGAAAAGATGCACTTCTGGAATGTTTAGCTTTAAATGAAGAAAATGTAGATACCTACAATGAGCTGGCTATCTGCCTTCTTGAACTGGGTGAATACAGAGAATGCAGAAAGAAACTAACAACAGCCCTTAGACTTGACGGAGATAATATAAAAATTATCTCCAATTTCGGAATACTGGCCTTAAAAGAAAAAAATATAGACGAAGCTGTTGGTTTCTTTAAAACTGTTCTTGAAATAGAACCGAATGATCAAATTGCAAAAAAATATCTTGAATTCCTTATGAAAAATTAAATTTTTTACAATTAACACTAAAGATATTAAGATATGCAACCGATGCTTTTCAATGAGGGAAGCTGTAATCCACGGTACCTGGAGTAACACATTCTTCCCCCTATAGTATCAATATCGGAGAAATCTGAGATGCCTTAACAGAAAATGTGTTTTTTTTTCATATTTTCTAAAAAAGGTAAAAAAAAGGAGCAAGGATGCTCCAAAAAGATGTTTTCATGGAGGAAACAAATGATTATCAATCACAACATGAGTGCAATGTTCGCTCAAAACAAATTAAAAGTAACCAATACCAATGTTGCACACAACATGGAAAGTTTAGCTTCAGGTTTGCGAATTAACAGAGCAGGGGATGACGCTTCCGGTCTTGCTGTATCAGAAAAAATGAGAGCACAGATCCGTGGTCTTAGACAGGCTTCACGAAATGCTTCCAATGGTATCTCTTTTATACAGACAGCAGAAGGATACATGCAGGAAAGCCAGGATATCCTTCACAGGATGAGAGAACTCGCTGTACAGGCTGCCAATGGTATCTACTCTGAAGAAGACAGAATGCAGATTCAGGTTGAAGTCAGCCAGCTGGTTGATGAGATCGATAGGATTGCTTCTCATGCCCAGTTTAACGGTATGAACATGCTGACAGGTCGTTTTGCCAACGAAACAGGGGAAAACACAGTAACAGCATCCATGTGGCTCCATATCGGTGCAAACATGGACCAGAGAGAAAGAGTTTACATTGGAACAATGACATCTGCAGGATTGGGTATAACCGATCTCGGGACCGGGGAATTTGTTTCCATTCGTTCTCCCGAAGAAGCAAACATGTCAATAGGGACCATTGATATGGCTCTGAAAACCGTTAATAAACAAAGAGCTGATCTGGGTGCTTATCAAAACAGGCTACAGCATGCTATAGTGGGAATTGATATCGGAGCTGAAAACCTTCAGGCTGCCGAATCAAGGATTAGAGACGTAGATATGGCAGAACAGATGGTTGAATACACAAAAAATCAGATTCTTGTACAGTCCGGCACAGCAATGCTTGCTCAGGCTAATGCAAAAACACAATCTGTCTTGCAGTTATTCTAATTGGGGTTTATATTATATATATAAATATCCGTTGTTCTTTGAAATAATACTCTCCTTAAAATAAAGGGCATAGTTGTACGAAGGGAGTTTCTGATCCGCACACCAATGACAGTGCGGGTCGGATAAATCTCCTCGTATCCAGGGAGGAATGAACGGGGCAAAAGAGGCGCAATAGGATCTTTTGTTTCCTTCCTAACCATGCATAAAGCAAGAGGCAAAGGATGCCTCTTTTTAACCTATCAAGGAGGGTTACATGATAATAAATCACAACATGAGCGCAATGTATGCCAACAGAACACTCGGTGCCAGAGGTACTGATATTGCAGGCAACATAGAAAAACTTAGTTCCGGTATGCGCATCAACAAGGGCGGTGATGATGCGTCAGGTCTGGCAGTATCAGAAAAACTGAGAAGCCAGATTCGCGGTCTTAACCAGGCGGAAAGAAACATCGAAAACGGTGTATCCTTTATACAGACTGCAGAGGGTTATCTGCAGGAAACACAGGATATACTTCACAGACTGAGAGAACTTTCTGTTCAATCAGCCAACGGTGTCTACACCCAGGAAGACCGAATGCAGATTCAGGTGGAAGTATCACAGCTTGTTGACGAAATCAACAGAATTGCTTCCCATGCCCAGTTTAACGGCATGAACATGCTTACTGGTAATTTTTCCAGAGATTCGGAAACCATTATGCAGTTCCAGGTTGGTGCAAATATGGACCAGAATGAAAGAGTATACATAGGCACAATGACAGCCCAGGCGCTTGGTATTCAGGGAGCCCAGGGAAGCACTGAGACCATCAATATCCAAACACCGGAAGATTCAAATATGGCTATTGGTATGGTGGATTCAGCATTAAAGGTTGTCTCTCAGCAGAGAGCAGATCTTGGAGCTTACCAGAACAGATTTACAATGGCTTCAAAGGGTGTTGCAATTGCATCAGAAAACCTGCAGGCAGCAGAGTCAAGGATCAGAGATGTAGACATGGCTACCGAAATGGTAGATTTTGTAAAAAATCAGATTCTTATTCAGTCAAATACTGCAATGCTTGCACAGGCAAACAGCAACCCACAGTCAGTCCTGCAGTTACTGTAGTAAGAACCGTTCCAGCGGAGTTGATGAGGTTTCTGGACGTTATCTCATCACTAATTCTATCGGGGGGGGTCGCGCCCCTCTCCCGTTTTTCCTAAATGGGTGAATATTATGGAATTAGAAGTTAAAGATTTATCAGGTGTTCCTCCTGCAAAGCCTGAATTTTCAGCAGATATAAAGAAAGATCAGTTTAAAATAGAACAGCAAAGGAAGGCTGCTCAGCAGGAAGATCAGCAATTAGCACTTGAAAAAGAGAATAGACGAAAGGCTGTCTTCAGAGCCGAAACAGATCAGTATATGAAAGAGGTTTTGAAGATTCCTTCTACTTTAAACCGAAAACTTAGTTACTCAGTTAATAAAGAACTGAATCAAGTAGTTGTAAAGGTGATTGATGCCGAAACCGATAAAGTAATTAGAGTTATACCCTCGGAAGCACTCCTTAAATTACATTCAAGAATGAAGGAGGTAATTGGCCTGATTTTTGACGAAAAAATTTAGCCTGCATCTATTCTCCGGGGTTTAGGAATTATAAATGTCGGATATAAGCATCCCTGGTGTGAACAGTAAATACGGGACCGATAAGATGATCGAAGGTCTTATGGATGTCGAAAGGATACCTCTGCGCAGGCTGGAAGATCAAAAAGAAACATACGAAGACCAGAAGAAAATTTGGCGAAATATTAATTTATCCTTATCCCGTTTTAGAGACAGTTCACGTGAGCTTTTCGGTTTTCAAAACCCATTTCAGGAACATATAGCTGAATCCTCAGACGAGGCAGTAGTAAGCGCCTCTGCAGGACGTAATTCCACCAACGAAATAGTAAAAATTAAAATTAATCAGGTTGCAAGTGCAGACAGATTTTTATCATCACCTCTTCCTGATGATTTTCGTGTATCTGATGGTACATATAGTTTTTCTGTAGGAGAAAAAGATATAACATTCAGATTCAGAGGAAACAGGATACAAACCTTTGTAGATGCAGTCAACAAGCAATCCAAGGGTCTTATTAAAGCAAGGCTTATCAACGATTCTTCTGATACAGTAGTATTTATGCTTGAATCTACAAAAACCGGCAGCTCCAATAAATTATTATTGAAAGATGATTCAATCGGGCTGGGAATATCTACCGGTCTAATTAGATCTGTTTATCAAAATGAAAGCACAGTAGATCTTTCTGATACAGGTACGGTCTCGAAACAATCAACGAATAAGACAGATATATACACAGTCTCAAACAACAGCTTAACACTTGAACCAGAATCGGAGATTAAAATTCCCTTTACCCCGGTTGTTAATATGAAAGAAAACCTGATTCTTGAATATGATATTCAAATTATCAACCTGGATAAGGAAGAATATATTCCAGAGACTAAACCAAAGGGTCCCCGGATAAACCCATCAGGCAGTATCACTTTTGAAGGTATAAGTATTGAAAACTCACCAAGCAGGGTAAATCTTCCTGAATGGACACAACCACCCCCGCCTGTTTTTAAAGATAATCTGAATATAATGTATATAAACGATAGTATCCAACTACCTGTTCTAAAAGATACTGAAACGGAACAACATTTTTCTATTCCCTATTCTCTTACCGGCAGTACAATAAGCAGTATTGATATTAAAAATATAAATACACACAGAAAAATAGTAATAAGAGGAATAAAAATAATAAACCCGGATGCCAGAGATGGGTTTGAACCAATAAACCCTGCAGGAACTGCCCTTGATGCAAAACTGGAAATTGATGGCATCCCAATAACAAGGGAAACTAATTCTATCGATGATCTTATTCAGGGAGTAACCCTTAATATAAACAAGACAAGTGATAAAGAAGTAGAAATTAAGATTATGCCTGACAGGGAATCTATTAAGGATGGAATAATTTCATTTGTAGGATACTACAACCAGGTATTACAAAACATACATATCCTTACCAGTAACGATGAAAGTGTAATTGGTGAACTTGAATATCTTTCTGCTGAAGAAAAAGAGGATGCAAGAAATAACCTTGGGATATTCCAGGGTGATACTACATTTTCGCAGCTGAAAAACAGAATGCAGCGTATAGCAATGGAAGCATATCGAACATCCGCCGGAAGTGATCTCAGTTTGCTGTCACAGATAGGTATCTCCACAAACTCCAGTGGATTTGGTGGAGGTGTAAATAAATCAAAACTGCGTGGATATTTGGAAATAAACGAAGATACACTTGATGAAGCTCTCGCTTCTGATATAGGGCCAATTAAAGATCTTTTTGGGAAAGATACTGATGAAGATATGATTATTGATGCAGGAGCTGCCTATGAAATGGATATATATATTAACTCCTACACTCAGATAGGAGGCCTGGTAGCAACCAGAATTGCAGGAATTGATACTCAAATTGATAGGACCAAAAGAAACATACTTAATATGGAAAGTAAGCTTGATGATAAAGAGCTTGAACTAAGAATAAAATTTGGTAGAATGGAATCAGCACTTAAAACTATGGAGCAGAGTTCCAGGACCATAGATAATTTTAGTAATAGCAATAATAATTGATAATTATGACCGGGAGATTATATGATAATTACGCTAAACAATAAGCCCTTTGATGTAACTATTGAGAATGAAAAAACTCTGAATGAACTTATTTCAGGTCTTTCTGACTGGCTGGGCAAATCGGGATATATACTGACAAATGTAATCCGGAATAATGAAGAGCTTACACTCCAGGAAGAGAAATGGGGGGATATACTTCTCGATACAATAGAAAAACTTGATCTCACAGCGATCTCAGAATCCTCGAAGTACATATCAGATCTTCAAACTCTTTATCAGTATATAACACTACTTCATGATTCAATAAAATCAGAAAATAAAACACTTACTCAGGATCTGTTGTCAGAACTGCCCTTTATAAAGAAATCCATGGATTTCTTTTTTGCCCGAAAGAACCAAACAGCCGATGAAACACTTGAATTGGAAAAACTGGTAAGTAATTTCGACGGACAAAATAATGAGCAACCACTTATTCTCCTGCTTCAGAATATTGCCGGAATGCTCAAAAATAGAATAAAAGAAGTTACATCTCCATTTTCAGAACTATTTGAAACATCAGAAAAGCTAAATGAGTTAATCCCGGTAATATCTGATGTATCCGTTATGCTGCAGACAGGAGATGATAAACATGCTATTGGTTCTGTTCTTAATTTTATAGAACTTTCAGAAAAATTGATCAGAATTTTCCCATTTCTTAAAGAATTCGGATATACAGATATTACCAAAAAATCTATAGATAACGAAAGCTTTAATGATTTTTATAAAGGATTTAATGATATTCTACTGGAATTGGTAAATGCTTTTGACGTAAATGATTCTATTCTTATTGGTGATCTTATGGAATATGAGATTGTTCCAAAAGTTACCAAATTATTGGAATATATTAATTTAATAGAAAGAATTAAAGAGGATAAAAGGAGTAAAAATTGAATTTTATTCTACTTCAGGAAGCTATTATGACCTTAAAAAAACAAAGTTCCACATCAGTAACTATTGGAATTATCGTTTTCTTTGTTTTTATAATATTACTTGTTATTTCAGGGAAATCTTCCGGTAGTGGAAGTAAATCAGGATCAGGAAGATCCTCAGGAAGCAGACCAGGGAAGTATAATAAAAGAGCTTTCAAAAAAAGAGCAAGTGCAATGGGATTATCTGTACCGGAAATAAGAACTTTGGAATATTTAATAAAAACATACAAGGTGAAAGATACCTATAATCTCCTTAAAAACTCAAAAACACTTAACTCGACTTTAAAAAAAGCTCTGAACCGACTGGAAGAGGATATTACTCCGCAAAATATCAAAGAAGGACAAAAACTTCTACTATACAGGATAAAACAGAAAATCGAAAGAAACAGCGAAAAGAAACAACTTATGACCGGTACCAAACAGTTAAATCCAGGGCAGAAACTCCATCTATCAACACCCGGAGGGGCCCGATATGAATCTCAGGTTTCTTCAAACCTTAAAGATTACCTTGGTGTAAAGATACCAAGGGATGACCATGGGAATCAGATAAGATGGAAAAAGTGGACAAAAATTCAAGTCTTTTTCTGGAAATCCAATGGGCAGGGATACTCTTTTTCCAGTAAAGTATCGGGATATAATAATATAAGAGGTGTCCCCTCTCTTTTTCTTCAACATTCCAGAAGTATTCAACAGGCACAGCAACGGAAATACCGGCGTAAACCTCTGGGGAGACCGGCATATTTCTATCCTATTAGAATTATTACTACCGGATACGGAAGAAACCAGAAACGCAAGGCTGTTGTTGATAATAGTGCTGGAATACTTGGTACAATTATTGAAATATCTGCTGGTGGTTGTTCAATGCGCGCATCCTACCCTCTGGGTACCGGAGAGTTGTTAAAAATGGAATTTGAAGCAATAGATGGTGAAAAAATTATTGTATTTGGTAAAAATAAATCAATAAAGAGAATAAAACCTATGGGAGCTGTAATGCATATTATGTTCACAAAGGTATCTCAAAAGAATATAAACAGTATTAATTCATTCATATACGATATGATAGGATAATAATATAAAGATAGAGGCTTTTACGATGTGGTCTATTTTTACGATTGCATGGCTATTTTGCGCCAGGTAGTAGCCCTATATTAGAGAAGAGCTATTTGTTAAATACAAAATGTGGTACAGCGCAAAAAGCTGAGATATTTATCTTATTGACGGGCAACCCTATTTCCAATAGAGTTAAAAAATGGATGTAATTGGCATTAAGAATATTGTAAGAAAAGATATTCCGCTCCATTACAGAGAGGAATTTACTGGTCTT
>DAOWMA010000258.1 GCA_030643345.1 Spirochaetaceae bacterium | reverse complement strand
TCCTTTTATGGTGTATATTAGAGATGTATACATTATTGATATACATCATAATGAAAGAAGGATCAAGCAAATAAGATAGTGTACTATGATCTCGTGAAATTGTAGTCCTGAGGGATTTAATTGACAATTTTAAAAAATAAAAGTATTATGTATACAAACACGAGTGGATGTATACATGAAAACACAAATTCTTAGTACAAGGGTAGATGAAGCTTCTGCCATAGAAATCCAGGAACTGGCCAATGAAATGGGACTGGACAAATCCTCTTTCCTAAAAAGAATAATTCTTAGCGGTTTACATGAATATAAGCTAAACCATGCAATAGAGCTTTTTAATAGCAATAAAGTATCTCTCTCCCGGGCAGCTGAACTTGCTGATATTCCTCTCTACGAATTTATATCTTTAATGCCTGATAATAGAATGGAACTAAATTATACGGCTGATAACTTCCAAAGTGATATGGAACTGGAATTATAAAGTAAATGAATAGCAATAATAGAGGCTTTTGCAATGTGGCCTATTTTTACGATTGCCTGGTCGGAAGCAAGCTTCCTGCTCGGCTATGCGTCCGAAGCATGGCTATTTTGCGCCAGGTAGTAGCCCAATATTAGATAAGAGGTATTTATTAAATACAAAATGAGGTATAGCGCAAAAAGCTTAAATAAGATAATCATTGACTCATCACCGATAATTTTTTTATCAAAACTTAATGCACTGAATGTATTATTTGAGCTATTTCCCGGTAAACTGGCAACTATAAAGAAAGTCAGTATAGAATTAGAGAGAGGTTTTATTCCTGCGGATGAATTGCTTATTATAAACAATTTTTTAAAAGAGATAGATATTTTTGATACAGATACTTCCATAATCACATCCTCTACTTTAAGTAGAACTGATAGAGAACTGGTGTCATTTGCTATTACAAATAACTATGATCTGCTTATTACCGATGATAATTTGCTCAGACGAATATCTCAACATGAGAATATTAAAACAATAGGTACCCTGGGGCTCCTTGTACAATGTGCAAAAAAGAAAATACGCCCGGTTTCACATATTCAAAATTATATTGATCAGTTGGTTAGAGAACATAAAATGAGAATTTCAGTAGAACTCTACAGTGAAATTACAAATACTTTGAATAAAATGTAATATAACAAACTGTTATAATTCTTTATCTCCTGTCTATGGCTTTAGTTTTCTTAGAGGTATATCTTCAACATTATTATAGTTATATTACAGGCTGGTCGGAAGCAAGCTTCCTGCTCGCCTATGCAACCTAAGGAGGAATTACATGACAGTAATTTCATTAAAAGATGTACATAAAAAGTATCCCCTGGGAAAAACAGAGCTCCATGCGGTTAAAGGTGTGTCCTTTGATATTGAATCCGGGGATTTTATTTCTATTGCCGGACCATCAGGATCCGGTAAATCAACTATTCTTAATATGATTGGATGTATAGATACACCAAGTGAGGGGATTGTAACTATTAACAATACAAATACCAGTGACCTGAAAGATAAAGAGATTACAAATCTCAGGCATGATGTACTGGGTTTTATTTTCCAGAACTTTAATCTTATTCCGGTTTTAAATGTATTTGAGAACATTGAGTTTCCTGTGTTACTGGGGAAAAATCCTGCTCCTAAAGATGAGCGTGAAGAATGGATTTCACATTTGATGGAAGAGGTTGGTCTTGGCGAATGGAAAACCCATAAACCCAACGAACTTTCCGGTGGTCAGAGACAGCGGGTTGCTATTGCAAGAGCTCTTGTTACAAAGCCACAGATTGTACTTGCTGATGAGCCGACTGCAAACCTGGATTCTGAAACAGGTGCAAGTATTATCGAACTGATGAAGAAGATGAACAAGGAATACGGAACCACATTTATTTTCTCCACCCATGATCAGACTATAGTTGATATTGCAGATCACGTAATTCAGCTTAAGGACGGAAAGATTGTTGAGAACAGACGGAGGTAGGTATGAACGGACTGATTTTTAAAATTGCCTACAGAAACCTGAAAGAGCACAAAACCAAAACTCTTATTATAGGGACATTAATGGCTCTGGCAATTATGGTCCTTGTAGTTGGAAACTCCTTTATGGAGACAGCTGCAAGTGGAATTGAAAAAACCTACATCCAAAATTTTACAGGGGATGTGGTTATTACTTCCAGTGAAATGGAGAGTGTTTCTTTATTTATGGATGGTTCCATGACAAACCGGGAAGAATTAACTCCCGTTATTCCTTCTTCAATGGAAATCCAGGATTACCTTAATTCTCTGAAAACTGTAACATCAATTAATCCTCAGATTGGTGGCGCTGCTTTATTAAAACATGGGGAGGATGGGACCGGGTTTGCAATGCTTTTTGGAGTTGATCCGGAAATGTATAAGCAGACTTTTAAGGATAATATAAAAATTATTCATGGTGAATTCCTAAAACCCGGAGAAGAGGGGATTGTTTTATCTAAAGCGGCGTTGAGAATGATAAAAGAAAGCAGTGGTTCAATTGTGAAACCAGGAGATTCTGTACTGCTTACAGGAATTAACAGTGTAACAGGTACAAAAATTAGAGAAGTAACAGTTCGCGGAACCTTTGAATTTGTTAATGAATCTCCCCAGCTGGAGATGGTCTCTTTCATTGATCTGAATAATATCAGAATAATTGACGGCATGCTTTCATATACTGAAGTTGAGGCGAATTTGAGTGACTCGGAACAGGCCCTTTTAGGAGAGCTCGATGAAGGCTCTCTTTTTGGATCTGATGATGAAGGGCTGTTTGGAAATGATCTTTTTACAGATGATGTTTCCGAAACCAGCGAAACAAATAGTACAGGAAGTGAACTCGATTATCTGGATATTCTTGGGGATACATCAGACAGAGAAAAGTATAGTCAGACTGATCCTGATGCATGGCATTACATTGTTGTCAAACTGGATGATAGTGTAAATGAAAAACGATTTATAAAGAATTTAAACACCTGGTTTAATGATAATGGTATTGATGCAAAAGCTTCAGGATGGCTGGCCGGAGCAGGTGCCATTGCAAAGATGTCTAATACTCTTACAATTGTTTTTAATTTTCTTGTTTTAATTGTGGCTGTCGTAGCAGTAATAATTATTATGAATACCCTTGTAATTTCAGTAAATGAACGTATAGGGGAGATAGGGACTATGAGGGCGATTGGGGCCGAAAAAAAGTTTGTACGGAGTATGATAACACTTGAAACTCTAATGATCTCTGTAATATTCGGAGTAATAGGAGCAGCAGTCGGGATGATAATTACCAGGCTAATAGGGGCAATTGGTTATGAAGCCCCTAACACATTTCTTCAGGTTATTCTGGGCGGGCCTGTCCTGTTCCCTGTAATTTCTGTCAAAGCTGTTGTTATATCTCTTGTTACTGTTGCACTGGTTGGTATTGTTGCCAGTCTTTACCCTGTTTCCATCGCCTTAAAGATAAGTCCGGTAAAAGCCATGGGGGAGAATTAAAAGGAATGAATATATCTAAAATATCAATGAGAAATATAACCCGGCAGAAAAAGAGAAGTTTCCTCCTTGGGGGAGCAATTGCATTCGGGGTTTTTATAATAATTACAATTGGAAGTTTTACTGCAGGAATGACAGAAACCCTTAAAGAAAACTTTACATCTTTAATGGGTGGACATATCTATATTCTGGGAACTGAAACTTTGGAGAGTGGAAGAATAGTTCAGGTAATTGGAGATACTAAAGATCTTGAAACCGCTATAGGCACAGTAGATGATATGGTTGAAGAGTACCATGTGAGATCTCAGGTCCAAATGGGAGAGATTATCTTTGGATCAAAAAGTACAGCACTACAGGTTTCCGGTGTTGACTGGAATAAAGAACAGCAGTTAAAAGATACTCTTTTAATTGCATCCGGAACTCTGGACAATATTGAAACTGCCGGATCTCTTTTAATACCTGAAAATGTTGCTGAAAAACTTGGTGTTCTACCAGGTGAATCTGTTCTTATTCGTATGGATACAGTAACTGGACAAAAAAATGTAGGAGAGTTTACTGTT
>DAOWMA010000366.1 GCA_030643345.1 Spirochaetaceae bacterium | reverse complement strand
GGTGAAGTAATTAGTCTTGCAGATGTTCTGGAAATTTATCCTCCGGAAATTGTTCGTTATCTGTTTGCAGGGACCAGACCCAACAGTGAATTTGCAATATCCTTCGATCTCGATGTATTAAAAATTTATGAGGATTATGACAAGTGTGAGCGGATCTTCTTTGGTGAACAGAAAGTAAATGACAAGAAAAAAGCGAAAGAAAGCAGAATATATGAACTGTCTCAAGTAGGTGATGTTCCGGAAGAAATGCCCCGTCAGATACCATTTCGGCATCTCTGCAACCTATTGCAAATACATAACGGTGATATTGATACAGTAATAGGGCTTCTTGATGATGTTCAGCCGGAACAGGTTGAACGGTTAAAAGTAAGAACAAAATGTGCCTGGAACTGGATACGGGAATTCAGCCCTGAAGATTTTCGATTTTCTCTGACAGGACCGGGTGTGGATATATTGGATCTTAATGAAGCAGAGCTTGGTGCAATTAAACTTCTGAGAAATGAAATTGAAAACCTTGACTCTCATAATGACAAATCCCTCGGAGAAGCTATTTACTCTATAGCTGAAACCAGTGGAACCCCGGCTAAGGATCTGTTTACTTTAATATATCGGGTCCTGGTTGGGAAAGAAAAGGGTCCGCGATTGGTGGGGTTTATAATGATAGTCGGGAAAGAGAAGATTCTGGATATATTGAATCGCTATTTATAAATTTGCATAAGACTGCAACTATAACCGTTATAGTTGCAGTGGTGTTTTATAGTCTTAGTAAATCAGTTTCTTCAAAATTTGATCGTTTCTCCGCCATTTGGAACTTGCTTTTACCCTTAGATCGAGCATTACCCTGTATGGGAAAATAGTGTTTAGTTCTTTTTGAGCAGCTACACGAATTGCTTTTATTCCAACACCGCCTTTACCTACAACAATCCCCTTCTGACTTTCTCTTTCAACTATAACAAAAGCTCTTATCCATAATACTTTTCCATCTTCAGCTTCTTCCATATCTGATATTTCGACGTAAATGGCATGGGGAAGTTCTTCTTTTACTCTGTTTATTGCTTTTTCTCTTATTATTTCAGCTGCTCTGAATTCCGGATCCTGGTCTGTAAAAAATTCATCAGGATACATCTTATCCCCTTCAGGAGAGTTGTCAAATAAGGAAGTTTTAAGATCTTCTATACCTTTGGCCTTTAATGCAGAAACAGGAATAATTGCAGCCTCTGGAAAACGCTCTTCCAGATCAAGATATAACTTATCATTGTCTTCATCGACGAGATCAATTTTGTTAACTGCAATAATTAATTTTGTTTTGTATTTAGTTAAAAGTTCTGATAGATTCTCTTCTTCTTCACCTGATCTTCTTGAAGAATCTATTACGTAGAGAATAAGATCTGCATCTTCCAGAGAGGATACAGATACAGTTTTCAGCTGCAGATTCAGTTTTTTGTCTGATAAGTGATAACCTGGTGTATCAATAAATACAAGTTGACCTCTTTCTTCGGTAAGAATCCCTCGTACTCTGTTTCTGGTGGTTTGGGGTGAGGGGGCTACAATTGATATTTTATGACCGCAGAGTTCATTCATCAGTGTGCTCTTACCTGCAGATGGTCTTCCAATTAGTGTTATAAATGCTGATTTCATGGCACTATTCTAATCTTTAAGGTAGATAATTCAAGTACTTAACAGCCCCTTCTTTCCTTTCCTTTAATTAATTTGTATACTCTGTTTGTATATTTAATATGAACTACAGGAGTATAACAGATATGGCTGAGGAAGATGATGACAGAAAGGAAAAAAAAGAGGAAGGAGGTCACGATTTTACTGAAAAGATGATGGAGACCCGGACTATTATTCTTTCCGGTGAAGTGGATAAGGACCTTGCAGAGAAAGTTGTAACACAGCTTCTTCTTTTGGAAGCAGCCGGGGATGGTCCCATTAAGGTTTTTATTGATTCTCCGGGAGGGGATGTGGATGCAGGATTTGCAATTTTTGACATGATGCGTTTTGTCAGGCCCGATGTCTATACCATTGGTATGGGTCTTGTTGCGAGTGCCGGAGCGTTGATATTACTTGCTGTTCCTAAAGAACACAGACTTGCTTTTCCCAATTCACATTATCTAATTCATCAGCCATTAAGCGGTATCAGGGGTGTAGCAACAGAGATCGAGATTCATGCAAAAGAGCTTGAGAAGCTGCGGATTAAATTGAATAAGCTTATAAGTGAAGAAACAGGGCAGAAAATTGCCAGGGTTGAGAAGGATACCGACAGGGACTACTGGATGAATGCAGAAGAATCTGTTTCCTATGGGCTTGTTTCCAAAATTATAAGTAAAAGGGAAGAACTGAAAGTGTAATTTATACTG
The DNA here is from genome assembly GCA_030643345.1 of Spirochaetaceae bacterium. GTDB lineage: Bacteria > Spirochaetota > Spirochaetia > B11-G9 > B11-G9 > JAJRQE01. Next base: position 592 of record DAOWMA010000366.1, on the reverse strand, counting down.
ATTTTGTAAAAAAAATATTTTTTTTGTAAAATTCTGAAGCAGAAACACCGTTTACCCTGTACTGTAGTATATGAGATTAAAACAATTTTCAGGTTGGGCGGCTGTTTCTTTCATTTCAGTTTTTCATATTTTTGTCCTTATATCCTGTTCCAGATGTGTTCTTCCCGGTTCGGATGATTTCCCGGATTCCATTGTTTTCATGTCCTATAACGTTCAGAATATTTTTGATGACTCTGATAATGGAACAGAATATCCGGAATTCGATCCTGCGGGAGGAGAATGGGGAACCAGTGAGTATAATACAAGGTTATTTAATCTATCTGAAGTTATCAGGCGATCAGTTTCAGGTGGTCCTGATGTTGTTGCTCTTCAGGAGATTGAAAACAGACGTGTGGCGGAAGATCTGGTTGACAACTATCTGAAAGGGATGGGCTATCGTTATCTGATTGTCACGGATACTGAGGAATTGGCAATTCAGCTTGGTTTTATCAGCCGGCTTGAATTTGATTGTATTCGGGTCCATGAAATTTTACTTGATGGTCAAATAACAGGCAGACCAATTTTAGAGATTTCCATTGTTTCAGATGCAGGG
>DAOWMA010000061.1 GCA_030643345.1 Spirochaetaceae bacterium | reverse complement strand
TATGTAAACAATATACCTCATCTTGGAAACCTTATTCAGGTACTTTCGGCAGATGTATTTGCCAGGTACTGCAGAGAAAAAGGGTATGAAACACTTTATGTATGCGGTACTGACGAGTATGGTACAGCAACAGAGACAAAAGCCCTGCAGGAAGGGGTTACTCCCAAGGAACTCTGTGATCATTATTATAAGATTCATACAGATATATATGATTGGTTCAATATCAAATTTGACAAGTGGGGACGTACTTCCACACCGGAACAGACCGAGATTGTTCAGCATATTTTTAATAAATGTGATGAAGCCGGTCTGATAAGAGAAGATACAATAAATCAGCTTTATTGTGAAAGTTGTGACAGGTTTCTTGCAGACAGATATGTTCTTGGCGAATGTCCATCCTGCGGATCGGAAAATGCCAGGGGTGATCAGTGTGAAGATTGCGGAAAACTCCTTGATCCTACAGAGTTGATAAATCCAAGATGCAGCGTCTGTGGTAGTGAGCCTGTAGGAAGGGACACAAAACATCTGTATCTGGATCTTCCCAAAGTACTTCCAAAGCTGCAGAAGTGGATGGACACAGCTTCGGTGGATGGGTTTTGGGCACGTAATGCTATTCAGATGACAAAGAGCTGGATACGTGATGGTCTTAAGGAACGTTGTATAACCCGTGATTTGAAGTGGGGTATTCCTGTTCCAAGAGAAGGTTTTGAGGGTAAGGTTTTTTATGTCTGGTTTGATGCTCCTATCGGATATATTTCAATAACTATGACTCATACTGATAAGTGGGAGGACTGGTGGAGAAATCCTGAAGAGGTTGAATTGTTTCAGTTTATTGGAAAAGATAATATTCCTTTTCATACAGTAATTTTTCCATCCTCACTTTTGGGGACAGGTGAAAAGTGGACTATGCTTCATCATATGTCATCAACCGAATATTTAAACTATGAAGATGGCAAGTTCTCCAAGAGCAAAGGAATAGGGGTTTTTGGTAATGATGCCAGGGATACAGGTATTCCTTCTGATGTATGGAGATTTTATATTTTTTATAACAGACCGGAAAAGTCGGATTACAAGTTCAGCTGGAACGATTTCCAGGAGAGAGTTAACAGCGAACTGCTGGGTAATCTGGGCAATCTGGTAAATAGAACACTTATCTTTATCAATAAGTTCTACGACGGCAGGGTCCCTGAAGCAGAAGATGATTCTGTAATGATAGATAAAATTAAAGAATATGAAGCAGAGATTATCGAACATTTTGAAAAAGCAGAGCTTAGGGACGCCCTCCATAAGATACTTTTTCTGTCTTCATTTGGAAACAAAGCTTTTCAGGAAGGTGAACCCTGGAGGACCAGAAACAGTGATCCTGCATCAGCTGCGAGTTTAATAAAACACCTTGTCTATCTGGTCAGGGACCTTGCAGTAATGATAGAACCATATATTCCTGATACATCTGCAAGGATTGCCTCTTTCCTGGGAAATCCGGTTATGGGCTGGGATATACTGGGTAAGTTTGAGGGTCTTGATAAACTTAAAGAATCAGAAATACTGTTTCAGAAACTGGAAGATGATTTTATTGGCAACTTAAGAGAAAAATTTGCAGGCAGCCAGGCAGAACGGGCAGCCAAAGAAGCAGGAGAGGGGAAAGTGAACGAAAATACTGAAGAAAAGATAGAAAAAACACTGGAAGAACAGTTTGTAGAAAAAATTGATTTGCGGGTAGCAAAAATAACTGCAATAGAAAGACATCCTGAAGCGGATAAACTCTATATAGAAACAATCGATGCAGGTGAAGAAGAACCCCGGCAGATAGTTTCCGGCCTTGTTCCTTACTACAAGGAAGAGGAGCTTCTAAATCATAACATAATATTGGTATACAATCTGAAACCGGCTAAATTGAGAGGTGTAAAAAGCCAGGGAATGCTGCTGGCTGCTGATAATACACCGGAAGGTTCCGATGAGAGGGGTGATGTTGAGGTAATATTTGCAGACTGGGCAGAACCTGGAACAAGAATAACTCTTGCAGGCAATTCTGTTCCTGAAGGGGATAGTCCTAAAAAGCTTAAAGTTAATCATTTTTTTGATATCCCTTTGAAAGTAGAAGGAAATATTATAAAAGTAGGTGGAACTGCTCTTGAAGTATCCGGAAAGACATTAAAAACAAATATTGTATCCGAAGGGGAGGTGGGGTAATCCCTGCCTCTATTTCTAATGAGCGTTCAGAGCATTCATTCTGTTGAATTATCAAGACTTTCGCCGGGCAGTAATATTCTGCAATCTTCGTATTGGGGAAGTCTAAAGAGTGAATTCGGGTGGAAGCCTTATTCATTTGAATTCAACGGGAAAGCACTTCTTGTTCTTGTCAGGAAAGTTTTTGGAAAATACTCTATTGCATATATCCCTCATGGACCTGCACTTTCAAATGAGGACCAGACTGGTTCTGAACTTAAAAAGATTGGACTGAAATTAAAAAAATACCTTCCTGCAGGATGTTTTGCTCTTAGATTCGATCTTCCGTCAGGTCTCTGTCAGGCGGACCCGGTTTTGTTTAGTATGGGACCGGAACTAACAAAGGCATCCTCAGATATTCAGCCTCCGGATACTGTTATTATTTCTCTAAGGGAAAATGAAGAAGATATTCTTGCAAGGATGAAGTCAAAGACCAGATACAATATTCGTTTGTCTTTTCGGAAAGGTGTTGTTGTTGAGAAGGCAGGAGTTGAAACTCTGAATGAATGGTATCAACTCTATAAGGAAACTGCCTTAAGGGATAAGATAACAATCCATTCAGAAGAGTACTACAGGAAGATATTTGAACTATCCGGGAAGGAGACTGTCTCTGCATCAAGTCCTCTGCTGGTTTTATTTAAGGCCGTTTATGATGATCAAATTCTTGCAGGAATTATTGTTGCTGTTTACGGTAACAGAGCCACATACCTGTATGGTGCTTCATCCAATGAAAACAGAAACCTTATGCCTGCCTACGCTCTCCAGTGGGAGGCAATAAAATATGCAAAAGAGAACGGCTGCACAGAGTACGATCTTTTCGGGATACCTCCGGTAAATGATCCTGATCATCCAATGAGCGGTCTTTATCGTTTCAAGACGGGGTTCGGCGGTGATATACTTCACCGACCCGGATGCTGGGATTTACCCCTGAAACCTGTTGTTTATCAGGTGTACAGATGGGCGGAATCTGCCAGATTGTTATACTATAAAAAAATCCGTAAACGATAAATGTAATCGTTTGGATAATTTGTAAGGGCAGTCTGGTCGGAAGCTTGCTTCCGACCAGACTGCCCCTACGTCGGTAAATCCAAAACCATCTGTCTGAATTTATCACCCCTGTCGAATTCGTTTAAAAACATCCCGAATGATGTGGCACCTGGTGAAAATATTACAGATTCACCTGGTTGGCTATCAGCAGCAGCTTGTTTGACAGCAGTTATCAGGTTGTCATAGGGACCGTTATAGGGAATGTTCTGATTATGAAGAAGAGCAGTAAGTCTGTCTGTGGCACTTCCTTCAAGTAGATAAATACTTCTGGCCAGTGAAAAAGCTTCAATAGTTCCATCAAAATCGAGTTTTTTGTCGGTCCCCCCTGCAATAAGCCTGAATGGTGTTTGACAACCTCTCATTGCCGCTGCAGTTGCCTGGGGGATAGTAGCAGCACTATCGTTGTACCATGAAACGCCGTTTCTTACTATTATCAATTCCATCCTGTGGGCTATACCTGTAAACTGGTTAAGTCTGCTGCTGATTTGATCAGCATCAATACCTGATAACCGCAGTATAAGTGCTGCATAAAGCATATTAAGTCTGTTGTGTTCTCCAGGTATCTGTATCTTTTCAGGTAAAAATTTTTCTACCTTACCGTTAATCCTGCAATAACCTTCATTGTTAAGTAAGAATGCACCGTCAATATTAATCGGGAGATCTGAAGCTGAAACAAAAAAAACCTTTGCAGCAGTTTCTGACGCAAATTCTCTGCCGTAACCATCATCATAATTACAAATTAATAAGTCACCTGCCGACTGATTTGCATATATAAGCTTTTTATCAGCAACATACTCATCCATGGATGAATATCTGTTTTGGTGATCGGGCATAATATTTGTAATAACAGCTATCCGGGGGACAAGTAAATTCGTGTTCTTTAAATCTGCAAGCTGCCAGGATGAGAGTTCCAGGATAACCGGTGTTCTGTTTTTAACTGTACAATCATCAATAAAATTGAGGGGGGATGTTGTTATATTTCCACCAAGTTTTGTATCAGGAAGAAAAAAATGCATTACATCGTAAACCGCAGAGACGGTTGTGGATTTACCCTTACTTCCTGTTACTGCAATTACAGGCCGCTTGTTGAATTTTAAAAAAATTGAGATATCTGTTTCTACAAGCTTTGCCATCTTCAGGTATGGTGAGCTACCTGATACTGCAGGGTTTTTTATTACCAAATCTGCAGATACAAAATCCTCATCCAGGTGTTTACCCAGAACATATTTAATATCATAATCTGCCAACTGTTTGATAACAGGTTTTAGTATAGATTCTTCCCTTAGATCAGTAACAGTAACTTCTGCACCTCTGGATGCAAAAAAAAGTGCAGAAGCCAGCCCCCCGCCATGAAGTCCCAGTCCCATTATGGTAACTTTCAGGGAAGAGATATCTGTATCAGAATTCAATAAGAAACTCCTTCATATCACTTTTGTTAAGGTATCTCTTTACGTTTAAAGGCTTCCATACTTCATCCCAGTACTTCGGAACTTTTTCCCTCATTTCTACAAAAGCCGGAAGATCGGAACTGAAGCTGTCCTGCTTAAGGGCGTCCTGTATTTTTTCAAGAAGAGGTAAAATAAATGCTCTTGCATTATGCAGATAGAGCAGGTGTTTTTTCCTTCCATTTATGGTTAGATCGGTAACTGTATGACAAAAAGTCCTGTATTTGCAGGTGAAAGGGTAGTATGGATATGCATTTTTATTGTTGGAAAGAAAAAGTTTAGACATGAATTTCGTCAGTTCCTGATCGATCCATATTCCCTCATGAAGATATCCTCTTCCTGTTTCACCAATCCAGGTATCTGAAATATTCTGTTCAATAATAAATCCTGATATTTTTCCATTTTTTGAAGTATATTCAGAAAGGGGTATAAGGTCACTTTCCATATATAAATTAGTAGTTTTGTATTCATTTGTTACATCATTACTTCCTGATTCCACAATGGTTCCATCACTTGGTTTGAATAAAAGGTCCAGACGAATTAAATATAGATAAAGCTGCTCTTTGTATCTGTAAATCTGATAGAAGCTTGGATGAAAAATTTCAGTTGACTCAAAAAAATAGGTAAGATTTGAAAAAATAGAAGCTGTGTTGGGAATAATCTGCTTCATTAAATTTTCCAATGCATTTATATATGATTTTTTAGGTATATCTGCTTCCGAGTCATGATGTATTGGGAAATGGGGTACTGTAAACTCAATTTCTAATTTTATAAAAGATTCTTCATTTTGATTGAAATGATAGGTATAAGTACTGTTTTTATTTTCCACTGTCAGAATGTTGCTAATTCTTTCACTTGTAGAACTAATAATAATTTTATTAAGTATCCTCTCCATTATGACATACTATATAGCCATACAGTATGTTTTTCAATAACTATCCACCCTCCTCCCTATTGACTACAAGGGCCTCAATGGGCATAATCGGTAAAGATTTGATTTTACCCCGGGTATTCTATACGGGGTGTAAGGAGTGGCCTACAGTGCCGTGTGGAAAAAAACGAAAGAGGCATAAGATTTCGACTCATAAGAGAAAGAAAAAACTAAGAAAAAACAGACACAAAAAGAAATAGATAACAAATAGTTATCACCTCAGGGTGGTAACTATTTCATTTCTAACTGTAATTTTTTATAAATTGAGTTAATATCTTTAATAGATGAAACAAGAGCCTTTATTAGACAAAATAAACTCACCTGAAAAGTTAAAAGAACTGCCTCTGCCTTTACTTCCCGGACTCGCTGCTGAGATCAGAGAGAGGATAATAGAGGTAGTTAATCGTAATGGCGGCCATATGGCTTCAAACCTGGGTGTTGTTGAGCTTACTATAGCTATGCACCGGGTTTTTAACAGCCCGAAAGATCAGTTTATCTGGGATGTTGGTCACCAATGTTATACTCATAAGATTCTGACTGGAAGAAACGATAGATTTGATTCTATTCGTCTGAAGGATGGATTAAGCGGTTTCCCTAAAAGAAATGAAAGTAAACATGATATTTTCGAGACCGGACATGCCTCTACATCAATTTCTGCAGCTCTTGGTCTTCTTATAGGGAAGCGTCTTAAGGGAGAAAAAGGAAAGGTAATTGCTGTTATTGGAGATGGAGCAATTACCGGTGGTATGGCTTTCGAGGCCCTAAACCATTCCGGGTACCTGCGGAAGGACCTTATCATTATCTATAATGATAATAATATGTCTATCAGTAAAAACGTAGGCGGCCTTTCCTCACGTTCAGCCATTTCCAAAAGTTCATCATTTGTAAGCCGTATAGCCGGAACAAGGTCTTACCAGAGAATTCGTGACCTTATTGATAAGGGATTACTTAGTATTCCTTTTTTTGGTTATAGAATTTTCCAATTTGTGATGCGGATGAAAAGAGGTGTAAAAGCAGTTTTTCTCAAGGAAACAATATTTTCTGAATTGGGTTTCGAGTATGTCGGTCCTATTGACGGCCATTCCATTTCGATGCTTACTAAAGTACTTGAAAATGTAAAAAAACTTCATAAACCGGTCATTGTTCATGTTGTAACAAGGAAGGGGAAAGGGTATTCAAAAGCAGAAGAAAATCCTGCAGATTATCATGGCGTTTCTCCTATACCTTCACCTATGGACAGTAATTCTTTTACTGAAAATACTTTTACAAGCATCTTTGGTGAGCTGGTACTGGAAAGTGCCAGTAAAGACAAAAATATTGTCGTGGTCACTGCTGCAATGGGAAAGGGTACAGGGTTGAATTCTTTTCAGGAGGCATTTCCAACAAGATTCTTTGATGTAGGTATAGCCGAACAGCATGCTCTTACCTTTGGGGCCGGGCTGGCTGCTTCAGGATTAAAGCCTGTTGTTGCAATATATTCCACATTTATGCAACGAGCTGTGGACCAGCTGATTCATGATATTGCAATTCCCGGATTTCCTGTTGTTATTGCTATGGACAGATCAGGGCTTGTCAGCAGTGATGGAGAAACTCACCAGGGAGCTTTTGATATTTCGCTTTTTCGTGCTGTACCTGGTATAACAATATTTGCTCCCGGATCAGCAGAAGAATTTAAAATTATGCTGGATTATGCTTTTTCTGCTGACCGGCCAGTGCTTTTTAGATATCCTAAAGCGGAATGTTTAAAAGGAGTTAATGGCACAAATCTTCCTATTGTAGAGGGAAGGGGCGTGTTTATCAGAAAATCATCCGGTAAAGTTCTGATTATAACAGTTGGAGGGTTGGTAGATGAGGCTCTTCGTTCATGTGAAATTTTAAAAGATCAGGATATTGAAACTGACCTCTATAATTTACGTTTTATTAAACCTATAGATAAAGAATATCTACTGGATATAATATCTGAATATTCCTATGCCTTTATGGTGGAAGAAGGATCCCGTAAGGGCGGTGTCGGCGAATATATAGCATCCCTTTTATTGGAAAGTAAATCTGATGTCCTGTTTCAGCACAAAGGAATCCCTGAAGAATTTTTGACCCAGGCCCTTAGATCGGAGCTTCTGGCATACTGCGGTCTGGATGGTCCCGGTATAGCACGATTTGTAAGTCAATTTGTGGTAAAAAAAATTTTAAGGGAAAAGGATACGGTTTGTATAACTGTTTAGACAGATAAATACAGGATTAAAAAGACCCAGGTTCTTATTTTACCTGTTTGTAGACTGTCTGGGGATTAAATACCTTTTTCCCGTTAAGGTGGAGTCCTTTTTTATCAAGTGTTCTAAAAAAACAACTGTAATAACCAGTGTGACAGGCTCCTCCTATTTGTTTAACCTTGTAAATCAGACTATCCTGATCGCAGTCAATACGTATTTCCACTATCTTCTGTGTATGCCCGGAAGTGCTGCCTTTTTTCCATATTTTCTTTCTGGACCGGCTGTAATAGTGTGCATAGCCTGTAGAGAGTGTAAGATTAAGAGCTTTTTCGTTTGCATATGCAACCATTAAAATTTCATTTGTTTCTGAATCCTGAGCAATTACCGGAACAAGTCCTTTCATTTTATTAAAATTTACTTCTGCTAAGTCCATTTTGCTAAATATCTCCTTTGCGGATACGTTCTCCCAAGAGTATTATATGACGTAAATCATTAACAGTTTTTGCTTTGTCCCATCTGGTTTGAAAAGATGGATTCTGAACAATCTGAGCTATAGCCATAAGAGCCTGAAGATGAAAATTCCTTTCATCTCTACTACCTGCCAGTGCAAAGACTGTATGAACAGGTTCCATTGATCCTTTAAAGATAATACCCTGTTTGGATCTTATGACGATTATCTCAAATCTTTGTTCTTTTCCCAGTATTATGTGTGGAATAGCAAGACCTGTATGAATAACTGTTGTAGATTCTGCTTCCCTGTCATAGATTAGCTTCTTTATATCCTCTTTTCCGGCATTAAAAAGTTTGGAAAATTCAGATGCGAGAAGGTCAAAGAGTTCATCCATATTTGATGCTTTGTCCATATCTATAATAACAGCATTTTTTATTATTGTATCAAATCTGTCTTCTACAATATCATCTCTTATCAGCAAGATCTCTCTTA
>DAOWMA010000067.1 GCA_030643345.1 Spirochaetaceae bacterium | reverse complement strand
TCCGGATTCTTAAAAATAGAATTAATTACATTTTTCGGAACATATTTTTCAAATATATTACGTATTTTACGTTCATTCCTTTTAGCAATAACATTTTCAAAAGCAAACTGCTTTATCTGTTTATACGCTTTATCCAGTTCACCAACCATGATATTAAATGTCTGAGCAAGATCACCTATTTCATCTTTGTACTCTACCGGGACCCGGCCCGACATATCACTGGTAATAATGATCTTTTTCATTGCAAGCACTATTTTTGTCATAGGTCTGGTCAAAAACCCTGAAAAATAGATAAGTAAAATAATCGAGACAAGAATAGTAACTCCAAGTACTATAGCAGTACGCTCCAGGATATCACTACTTTCTTTATAAAACGCTTCTTCATCTTCAGTTACAAGAATATACCAGCCGAAAGGCTCAAAGAAAAAACCATAGCCCACCCGGTTTTTCTGATTAATCTTCATGCTCTGCCAACCGGAAACACCCTCTTTCTGATATGTAAAAAGAGTTGATTTCTCCTCTATACCAAGTTTAAACTCTGAAGTTGCGAGTACAACATTTGAATCTTCATCCAATGCGAAAATAAGTTCTGTTTTGCTCTTTACTATAGATGCTGCATATGACTGAATCGCTTTCTTTGCTGCATCCACATAGGTATCCTCTTCTGACAATCCATTGGAAACAAGTAAATTCCACTGATTGTCTGCATAATTCAGAAGTTCCTCTGACTTGAATGACATAAAGCTTATTGCAATTCGTGTAATTCCGCTTCTTGCAGAGAATGAGGAGATAGTTGCTGTAATAACCATTGATGATATCAGCAATGGCAAAACAACAAGAATTATTTTAGTTTTAATACTCAAGTTTTCACCTTTAGACCCAAAATCAGACCCGAGAGTTAAAGTTCATTATTAAAAGATCGGAAGAAATAATAACATCCTTAACGTCCCTACAGGATAAAAATATTCTTTCTTTAGGATAGATTTTCAAAAGCCGATAATAATTAGGATATAGTCTAGTAATACGGGGACCTTCATTGAGCGAGATAATTCAGAACCAGTCTGACGATAATCAAATTTCCGGTCTGGAAGGACATTCAGAAAAAGAAAAGCAGGAAATTTTACAGGAAATCGATCAAATCACAGAACAAAACCGTTTAACGGTAACAGATGAACTCTTTAAAATAACACCTTCAAAAAATGGAGGAACACTCCCTTTGATGATCAATATTTTTGGGATTATTGCAATTGTCACCAGCTTCTACTTTACAAACAGATATTTTCAGGCCCGGGAACAAACTATGGCAATGGAAGAGTCCTCCTACGAATCTACAGAAGGAAGTGTAATAGAAGAGTTAAAACGCCAGGCTGAAGAAAAGCTGAATAAAAAACAGGAAGAAATTTCAGTAATACAGAACGAACTTGCAAAGCTTGATATGGAAAGTGCATCTTTAAGAGAAAACATGGACAGTCAGATTAAGGATAAAGAACTTGAATTACGTTCTGAAATGGAAGCGGCCCTTGCAGAAGAAAGAGCAAGGCTGCAGAGTCAGGATATTTCTACTGCACAACTTGAAAAACAGTTACAGGAGTTCCAGAAAGCAAGAGAAAATAATTTTGCGACAGAGATAGCAGATTTTAAGAGTGAGTCAGAAACTGCCATAAAAGAAAAGGAAGAGGAACTTGCCAGGTCGAAACAGATTGCCCAAAATATTCTCCAGCAGGCAAACCGTGACAAAGCGTCAATTGAAGCTGAGACAATAGAGAGAGAAGCTGAACTGACAAAACAGTTTGAAGCAGAAAAAGAAGCCCTTACAAGAGAATCTTCTGAAGCAGCTCAAAAGCTGCAGGAACTAAGTGAACTGCAGAAAAATGAACAGCTTATCCAGGACCAAATAACAGGATCGTATAATTCAATAATTGAATCTATTAAAACCGGGAATTATTCCGAAGCAAAGACAGGTATAGAAGATGTTAGAAACCTGCTGGATGATCCGAGTGTAATAAGACTACCGTCTATTAGCAGAAGAAAGAATGTAGAACTTTTTTTTCTCGATACCCTTGATAAAGAAATTCAGCAGGCAGGAGTAAGAACCACCACCGACTTTACATCCATGACCAGAGCAGCTGAAGTACTGTTATCTGCCAGACAAAGTGTAGAATATGGTGCTGCTGCTGAAGATGAGGGTAATCAATACGATGCAAAACGTTTTTACAATGAAGCACTGGCCACACTTCCCCGGATTGCTAAAGCTGTGGAAAGTCTGGATTCTATTGAATCAAATAACAGAACTGTAAGGTCAAAGGAATATTTAACAATTGGTAATCAGGCAATAGGCAGCGGACAATTTAACGAGGCAATAAAACAGTACAGGGCTGCTGCAATGGGTGTAGCACCGGAGAATAAGGAAACTCTTACTGCAGCTATAAATGGAATAGAACAGGCTTTAAATAGAGATAAAAAAAACCTGGAAGAAAGCTCTAAAAAGACTATTGATAAACTGAATTCAGAACTTACTACACATGAAGAAACAATAAATTCACTTACTTCCAATCTTGAGGCGACAGAAAGCAGTAAAGCCGAATTGGAATCTGAAAAAACTACTCTTGAACAACAGGTTGCAGATGCAGATGATCTTAATACAAGGATTGAAAACTCCGCAAAAACAATAGAAGATTTAAATGAAAAGGTTGCAGAATCTTCAAAAACTATCGAGGACCTTACTACAGAAGCAAAAAAATCAGCTTTCGCTATTGAAGCTCTTACAAAGAAAGCCGCGAGGGCAGTAAATAGAGCAGAAATACTGGAAGAAGAACTTAATGATGCTGTAAATCAAATTGTTGAATTGATAAATTAGTTGCGATTTCCTGTTTTTTTAGTTAGAATAGATACATGAAAGATAAAATGTCTGAAATCCTTAACTCCATCCCAAAAATGGAAGAGAACCTGAAAGCGATTAGAGATGTGCTTCTTACAAACCTTGTTATGCTTGGTGAAATTCCCTCTCCAACTTTCCATGAACAACCAAGAATGAATTTTCTTGTTAACAGATTTAATCAGTACAATCTTATAAACTGTTCAACAGATGAAATTGGAAACGGACTTGGAATTCTTCCCGGTAAAACAGGAGAAAAGAACATACTTCTTGTTGCTCATATGGATTCGGAGTATGCCGAAAAAACAGACCACACCATTTCTATCCAGCCTAACTCAGTTACCGGCCCCGGGGTAGCGGATAACGCTCTGGGTCTCGCTGTGATTGCTTCCCTGCCTTACATTCTGGAAAAACTTGGTATTGAACTGAACTCTAATCTTGTACTTATGGGATCGGCCAGAAGTCTGGGGGCCGGTAATCTGGAGGGAATACGATTTTTTTTGGATAATACTGATATAAACATCTCAACAGGATTATCTGTAGAGGGGGTAAGACTGGGAAGACTAAGCAATTCTGCAGTAGGTATGGCCAGATGTGAAGTCCATTACTGGGTCCCTGAAGGATACGACTGGACACAGTTCGGAGCTGTCAGTTCGATAGTTACTGTGAATGAATTTATTAACCGTATTCTCGAAATACCCACACCTAACAGACCGTCCACAAATATAGTTTTCAGCTCTATTTCAAGCGGACGGGGATTCAGTAAGGTTTCAACAGAAGCTGAACTGAAGTTTGAAATCCAGAGTGAATCTGAAGAAATGGTAGAACAGTTATTACAGCAGATCAACAATATAGCTATTGAAATTGCATCAAAAACAGCCTCCAGAGTAGTTGTCAAAGAACTATCCAGACGTAAACCCGGAGGAATTGATTTTTCCCATCCTCTTGTAACAAATGCCCGAAGGATAATGGAGGTTATGGATATAAAGCCAAGAATTACTCCAAGTATGTCAGAACTATCCGCATTTATTGATGCAGGGATTCCTGCTTTGACAATAGGTATTTCAAGTTTTGAGACTATTGAAAAATCAGCAGAATCAGTAAAGATAGATCCCATGTATAAGGGAATTGCCCAATTAATAAGCCTGCTGATTGCAATTGACAAAGGATACTGTGATGAATATTGATAATTGGATCCGGGAAAATACATTTCATCACTCTGCTTTTGAGGATCTGGGAAAACTTGTAGAAGAGAAAGAGAAACAGAATCTTAAAATTTCCCTTTGTATTCCTACCCTGAATGAAGAAAAAACAATTGGAAAGGAAATTGTTCTTTTTAATTCGGAGTTAATGACAAGATTCCCTTTACTGGATGAAATTGCAGTAATCGATTCAGGCTCTAAAGATAAAACACTGGAGGTTGCCGGATCTTTTGGTGCCGATACATACCTTGCATCAGATATACTTCCACACCTGGATAACAAGAAGGGGAAGGGAGAAAACCTGTGGAAGGCCATCTACCAGCTTGATGGTGATATTATTGTTTATATTGATGCTGATATTAAAAATATTCACCCGCGGTTTGTTTACGGATTACTTGCACCTCTGATCTACAACAAAAAAACAAAATATGTTAAAGCCTTCTATGACAGACCTTTAGCATTTTCAGAAGGAATCAGACCTTCCGGAGGCGGCAGAGTAACTGAAATTCTTATAAGACCTCTGTTCAGTCTGTTTTTTCCGGAACTCTCAGCGATCATTCAGCCCCTTTCCGGTGAATATGCTGCTAAGAGAGAAGTTCTTGAAAAACTATCCTTCCCTATTGGTTATGGTGTTGAAACTGCACATCTTCTTGATATATACAGAGAATATGGGATGGAAGCATTTGCTCAAACTGATCTTGATCAACGTGTACACAGAAATCAAGAGACTATCAGCCTTGGGAAAATGGCATTTGGTATTCTGCAAACATTTTTACACAGAATGAAATCATATGGTATGATGACAGATATACCGGAATTGAGTACAATACTAAGGCAATTTCAGGCCCATGACGATGTTTTTGAGTCTATCGAACAGGAAATCATTGAGGAGGAGCGTCCTCCAATGATAACAGTACCTGAATACCTGAAAAAACGGGGGAATAAATGATACGTCTGATAATTAATATAGGTACACTGCTTATTGTTGCAGTTTTTATTGCTATGAATGTATCTTATGAAACTTCAATAAATCTTTTTGGATATAAGTATGATAATATTTCGACTGTTGCAGTAATAATTGTTGCACTGGTTTCAGGTGTTTTGTATTCTTTCTTTTACTATTTTCTTACATATCTCAGTAAATCGGAAAAACTGAAAATTCGTAATAAAAGCAAGCAGGCAAAACTAAAAGAGAAAGAACTTAAAACCAAGGAAAAAAATATACATAAAGCCATTGAAGAAGGTGTAAAGGAATCAATCCCAAATAACTCAGATCCTGATGATCCGGAACTGATAGATGCAGAGAAAAAGAAAAATTCACCTCTAAATCTTTTTAAAGGTAAGAAAACCAAGTAGTTCTCCTTGAGTTTTTACCTGCACCTAACTATAATTCATTCACTCATAATATACGGTACGGAGGGATTGTGTTCAATTTGCTCGAAAACTCGATTTTATTGACAGTAATATTCTCAACCTTTACAGCTCAGGTATTAAAATCGCTTATTATACTTTTATTTGACAGAAAACTAATCTTAAATAGAATGATTGAAACAGGAGGAATGCCCTCTTCCCACTCAGCAACAGTTGCAACTCTTGCAACCTCTATGGGTCTTGTCTACGGATGGAACAGTCCATATTTTACAATATCCATGATACTGGCAGGTATTGTTATACACGATGCAACGGGTGTTCGCGCTGCAGCAGGCAAACAAGCAGAAGTACTAAATGATATCACAAAGGAGCTGTCTTATCTCTTTGAACATGGATATGAACCAAAGGTCCTTAAAACTTTGCTTGGGCACACTTATCCCCAGGCTGTAGCAGGGACCATCCTTGGAATAGGTATTGCATTTGCTGTTTTCAGATAGGGGGGAACATACAATTGAATAATAAACTAAAAAGTGATCAGCATTGTTTCTGCTGCGGCAAAGATAATGACAGAGGACTTAAACTGAAGTTTTCCTACCCTGAAGATGGTACAGCAGAAACCAGTTTAATAATTCCAGCCTATTTTACAGGATGGGAAAACCTGACCCACGGTGGTCTTATATCTATGCTTCTGGACGAAACAATGGCCCATGCATGTATCAGCTCTAAACTGATTGGAGTTACAGCCGAACTGACAGTCAGGTTTAAAAAACCACTTCCTGTAGATACAGAAGTATTTATAAAAGGCAAAATAACAGATGTAAAAGGTCGAATAGCTCTAACCTCCGGAGAGATTAGCGATGCCTCAGGTACAGTCTATGCTACAGGAAAAGCCAGGTTTATCATCTCCGGTTAAATTCTAACTCCAATTACACCGCCGGAAAGATGCCCCCAATCTCCATCCTCAAGTTCTGCTCCACCTTCAATAGCAATAAATATCTTAAAGGGTGACTGCCACTCCAGACCTGTCAGAAAAGTGTAGGTTAAACCAAATCCATCCTGAGAATATATTTGCGTTCCTGCTTTACCATAGATATCAAACCCGTAGAGGTCCCAAAATGTATCAAAAACATATCCTTTAACAAACAGATCCAGGCCATGGGCCTGAAGGGGATGCCTGCCGTCCACATAGACATAACCCATACCCAGTGACAGATGACTTATTATTCCATATTCAACAACTACCCCTACCTGGGCAATAGAATCCTCTGTGTTTTTACCCAAATCAAGATGTGCGGATACTGCTGTTTTACCCACTCGTAATGAAGGTCCAGCAAAAATAGCAAAGGTAAATACAAGAAGGAAAACAACTGTAATCAATGATATTCTTTTCATAACTGCTCCTTATAATGCAGTTTACACCCAAAAATCTCAATTCACAATAAAAAAGCTCATCATTGACACTAAATAAGTTTATATGTTAATTTTTGCTCATAACGGGCTGTAGCGCAGGGGTTTAGCGTACGTGTCTGGGGGACACGGGGTCGGCAGTTCAAATCTGCCCAGCCCGACTACGTAACTCTCTACCTGGTGGAGAGTTATTTTTATTTAGAGATCACTCTCTTTTTAATAGATACTACCTATTTAATCAAGTTTTTATGGCTGTTTTTACTGTTGTCTGAATTTAAGTTTCATCTTTTATTAGTTATAATAAATAACTTTACCTTCATATAAGAAGAAATTTGTGTAAATATACCCAGAATTATTTCACTAAACTGCTCTTACTTAACACCATCCTAAAATAATTAACATCGAAAGCCCTGGTGAGCCTGGATTCAGGACTGTACTGTTCCAACCCAAGGACCCCCCTGTCCCACCTCTGGTAGATATCCAGACCTCTCCCTGGGATGATATTCCAACCGGTATCGGTGGTGATATGTCTGTCATGAATACTCTCATTAAATTCATAGGTAAATTTTATATCAACATTGATAAGTTGATCTGCAATATCCCGAAAATGGGGCTCTATCTCATTTAGCCTAATATCTCCTGTTGCGGTTATCAGATGAAGAGCAACTGCTTCACCCTCTTCTTTTGTTGATACAATAACCTGGACAAATTCAAGTAGATTACGTATCTGGAAAGTCTTTCTAATATAGGGGTCCTGTATTTCTATACGGTGTGCTCCTGTTAAATATTCTGAAAATAAACGCCCGTAACTTACACCAGTATCATTTTCCTGAATACTAATGTGTTTATTCTCAGGTATTATAGATTCTCTTTTAACTTCTTTGATGGGCTCTTTTTGAGCACCAGGTTTTTTAATTTTAACAACAACTTTTTTTGAAGGAATATCTTCAGGATTTGATTCATCATGGAATTTTTGGAAATAATTAGGATACCGGGTTTGTTCATGGGTGATAACTTCCATAACTTCACCTGTTTCAAGATCTTTATACTTGAAGAATACCGGATCATAGGTTGAATCCAGCTTATAAAGTTCAAGTTTAACTCTTTTTCTTCCCTCCATTGCAAATCTAAGCAGCTCTTCTGCCTCTTCTTTGGAGATCTCTTTATGTGGATAGATTATTTTCATAAGACCAGAAAACGTCTTATTTATTCCTGTTCTGTCTCTCGTTGATAGAGATTTATCCAGTTCAAACCACTCTCTGTACAAATCAGAATAATCCTGGAACCTCATAAGCTTTAGGACCTGGGCCAGGTAATCAACAATAAACCCAAATTCGTTTGAGAACATCTCGTTTCTTATTATGTTTACTTCCCATCCTGGAATATAATAGTGGATTCTATCAAGAAAGGCTGAATCCTGATAAAGAAGAGGAAGATCATCAAAAAGTGTAGCCTGTTTAAGAAGATAAGAAACACTCTTGCTCGTATTACCTACAAAAACCATAGAGGCATCGGCTGTTATCTGGTCTGTTCCCCTGGAAAATGAATGGTTTGCCATGTAGTTTTTC
>DAOWMA010000263.1 GCA_030643345.1 Spirochaetaceae bacterium | reverse complement strand
TACAAGACTAGGCATAGCAAAAGCTTATTTCTTATTGGAAGAATATAGCGATGCATTAAAGCATATATCAAAAGCTCTCCTATTGGATAAAAGCTCTGTAGAAGCTGAAATTCTTTATGGAAGAATACTTACAGGCCTGGGGAATTTTATAGAAGCCAGGGCTATTTATAATAGAATTATTAAAGAACAGATAAATAATATTGATGCTCTTCTTTCATTGGCTGAACTTGAAGTTGCAGAAGGTAATATACTGAATGCTTTGGAATTATATAAAAATACTCTTATAAAATTCCCCGGGAACAGGAAAGCTCTTTTATCTTCAATAATACTATTTGATAGTATTGAACAAACAAAAATATCTGAAACTTATGTAGATCAGGTTTTAGTTTTATACCCCGAAAATGCACATGTTAATTATATTGCAGCAAAACATTACTATGAACTGGACAAGATTTCTACATCTCTTCCTTATGCAGAAAAATCGTATGATATTGATCCACGGAATCCTGATACAGTTTTTCTCCTGAGCCTTATAAATATTTCCATGCAGAATTATGATGAAGCAGTAGTTCTTATTGAGGATTCACTAAATATTAATAGGTCAAATCCTGAAATATGGTATCTCCTTGGTGAAGTATATATTAAATTGGGAGATATTGATAAATCAATTTATTGTTATGCTACAGCTATCAAATACCGTTCCCAGTATGAGCTGCCCCGTATTGCCCTGGAGAATACTATAATTGCGAATAAACAAATAAATGATCCATTAAGGACTAAATATGCAGAATATCATTTTAATCAGGGTGTTGAGTATATAAACAGAAATTATTCAACACAGGCACGAAATGAATTCAGAAGAGGTCTTCTAATTGCTCCCCATTCCAATTACGGTAAAAAGCTCTATGCTGAACTATTAAAAACAAATGGTTATTTAAATGAATATCTTTCATGGCTTGAAAATATTGTTAATGAAACTCCAGACAATACAGATCTGGCAGATGAGCTTGAAATATATAAAAGTATTGTTTCCGATACAGTATCAGAAAGATGGAATGTTGATAAAATCCCCCAGGAAGCTTCAAGGTTTAATATTGAGCTTTTTCTTGACAAATCCAGTATTCCATACAACACCCTCAATGAGGGTTATTATTTAGGATCTTATTTGGACCACATTTTACTTGGTTATGAGAATATTGAATCTTATTTTAATATTATTTCATATGATTTTTCAGAGGCCTTTAAAATTGCAAGAGAAAAGGGAAGTGACTACTTCCTGATATTTGATTTTAAAGATACAGATAGATCTTTTTCAATCGATGCAAAGATATATCATTCAGGAACAGGTTCTCTTCTCATGGAAATACCAGTTTTTAGAACAGGAAATCAGAAAATTAGTTTATCTTTACGAATATTATCAAGAACTTTAAGTGGTGCACTTCCAGTATGGGGTGAAATTATTGAAAGAAAGTTTAATAAAGTTCTCCTTAATACAGGGAAAATTCAGGGGACAGTCCCGGGTGATGTTTTTCTGGTACTGAGGGAAGAGGACTTTAGCTTGAAAAAAGATAGTATTGGTATTGTTTTTAATCCTGAAGTATTACTTGGGGAAGTTGAGATCACTAAAACAGATGATCTGATTTCTGAGGGGAAATTAAAGAGATATCATTTTTTTGATCTTATAAATCCTGGTGATTACTTTATCAGGAAAACAGAATCAATGGATTTACCTGAAAATGGAGAAGAATCGGTTAATCAGAGTATAACGGTTGATCTTTATAAATCTATTTTAAGTATACCTTAATTTATTGACATTCAGCGATATTTTATCATATATTAGACCCGGTAATCGATAGTAATAGTAACATGGAGGAAAGTATGAAGATAGCAATTAATGGATTTGGCAGAATTGGCAGAAGTGTTTTTAAAGTGGCCTTTGAGAAAGATGGTGTTGATATTGTGGCAATTAATGATATTACAGATCCAAAAACTCTTGCTCACCTTTTAAAATATGATTCAAATTATGGAGTTCTTAAGTATTCTGTTGAAGCTAAAGATAATGCAATTATTGTAGATGGAAAAGAAATTAAAGTGTTTGCAGAGAGAGAACCGAAAAATCTACCATGGAAGGAACTTGGTGTTGATGTAGCTGTAGAATCAACTGGTATTTTCAGAACTGCAAGTGGTCCCAGGGGTGGATATAAGGACCATATAACAGCAGGTGCAAAGAAGGTAATTCTTACTGTGCCAGCCAAAGATCAAGTGGATCGAACCATAGTTCTGGGTGTAAATGACGATGCTTATAAAGATGGAGATCTTGCGGTTTCAAATGCATCATGTACCACAAACTGTCTGGCCCCTGTTGCGAAGGTCCTTCAGGATAATTTCGGTATTGTAGAAGGGCTTATGACTACTGTTCATTCTTATACAAGTGATCAGAATCTCCATGATGCTCCTCACAGTGACCTCAGACGGGCCAGGGCAGGTGCAGTTTCAATTATACCAACAACTACAGGTGCAGCGGCAGCAGTTGGGCTTGTTATACCGGAACTTAATGGTAAACTTAACGGGATGGCTTTAAGAGTTCCTACACCAACCGGCTCTCTGGTGGACCTTACGGTCAGACTGGAAAAGGACCCCAGTATTGAGGAACTTAATGCGGCAGTTAAAGCAGCTTCTGAAGGTCCTATGAAAGGATATCTGAAATATACAGCAGACCCGATAGTTTCTGTGGATATAATTGGTAATCCTCATTCTTCTGTTTTTGATTCACTTTCTACAATGAAAATAGGAAAAGGCTTTTTTAAAGTACTATCATGGTATGATAACGAATGGGGCTATTCTAACAGAGTAGTGGATTTAGCTGTAAAGATTTCAAAATGAGTCTAATTTGTAACCCATAGTTAGGTAATTATTCAATTGACAATACTATGGGTTATTAATATATTAGTGACGTAGTTTTAAAATTTCAGCCTCGATTCAGAGGGATTAAGTTCGGGGAAAGCCTGAAATAGGGAATTTATTTATGAAAATTAGAACTGTCAGGGACCTTGATCTTAAAGATAAAAGATGTCTTGTTCGTGTGGATTTTAATGTCCCTTTAAAAGATGGGGTTATTACAGATGATACACGTATAAAAGCAGCGTTGGAAACATTAAATTATATTTTGGACCAGGATGGAGCATCACTTGTAGTGATGAGCCATCTTGGCAGACCGAAGGGAGAGGTTAAAAAAGATTTTTCTCTCTCTCTGGTTAGAGGTCATCTTGAAGAGCTTCTTGGAAGAGATGTAAAAATGGCATCTGACTGTATTGGTGATAAAGTGCAATCACAGGTAAAAGCTCTTAAGGCTGGAGAAGTACTTCTGTTAGAGAATCTTAGATTTCATAAAGAAGAAACAAATAATGATGATGAGTTTTCCAGACAGCTTGCAAAGAATGGAGATGTGTATATAAATGATGCATTTGGAACAGCACACAGGGCACATGCATCTACTGAAGGAATAACACATTATTTGCCGGCTGCAGGTGGGTTCCTTATTGAAAAAGAGGTAAAATTTTTTGAACCTCTTGTAACAAACCCCGAAAAACCTTTTGTGGCTATAATTGGGGGCGCAAAAGTCTCATCAAAGATAAGTGTGTTGGAATCTCTTCTTAAGAATTGCAGTACTTTGATTATTGGCGGTGGTATGGCATATACTTTTTTAAAAGCCAGGGGGTTATCAATAGGTAATTCTCTTGTTGAAGAAGATTATATTGATACTGCTAATAGTTTAATGAAAAAGGCAGAGGAAAGTCATGTTCAGATACTTCTTCCAGTTGATCATCTGGCAGCATCTGAATTTTCAGCTGATGCTGATTCAGTAACTGTTGAAAGTGAAAGTATTCCTGATGGTTTAATAGGTATGGATATTGGTCCAAAAACATTACAATCGTACAGGGATGTAATAAAAGCATCAAAATCTCTTGTTTGGAATGGACCTTTAGGAGTTTTTGAGTTTGAAAATTT
>DAOWMA010000095.1 GCA_030643345.1 Spirochaetaceae bacterium | reverse complement strand
TTAGAATGCTTCTGGTTCTGGGCGGTGTATTAGGGTTTATATATTTTATTTTCTTTTTGCTGAAAAAAGCCGGGAAGTCTAAAGTTGTTGTAGACAGTACAATCAAAATACTATCAACGCAGAATCTTGAAGCTGGAAGAACACTTCACTTAATTGAGATTGGATCTCAGATATTTCTTATTGGATCGGGAGAGAGTGCGGTTCAGCTGATTTCTGAAATAAAAGATAAAGAGACAATAGATACTATCAGACTGGATAAATCGGTTAGGAATGATAATAATAAAACATTTACCGATACATTTGCAGGACTTTTTAAAAAAGAACATATTCAAAAAAGTCAATCCGGTCCCAATCCAATTAGTTTTATTCAGAAGCAGAAGGAAAGATTGAGGAAGATGTAGTTTTATATCCTTGGGAGGGGAGATGGAAAGGACTATTATACTATTTAGCATTATAGTAATCCTGCTGACAGGGCAGGCACTATCCGTGTTTGGTCAGGAGGAGACCAGACCTGGAGAAAGTCTGGAACAGAGAACAATAGAAGCAGTAAATACACAAATTGATAATGGTATTAATATCCCTTTTATCGATCTTGCAGTTCGTGCACCAAATGATAATAAGGAAGTTGCTCTTAGTATACAGCTTCTGATATTTCTGGCTGTATTAACCCTTTCCCCTTCTATTTTAATTTTAATGACTCCCTTTCTAAGAATTGCCATTGTATTTGATTTTATAAAGCGGGCACTATCTTTACAGCAGGTCCCTCCTGCACAGGTTTTAATGGGGATTGCTCTTTTTCTTACACTATTTATCATGTGGCCAACTATACAGGAGATAAATGACAATTCTTTTAAACCTTTTTCTGATGGTGAAATAGGATTACAGGAAATGTATGATAATGCTGCTGCGCCGATCAGGATCTTTATGTACCGTCAGATGCAGGGTAATCACGAGAATATTCAACTTTTTATGAGGCTTCGCGGACTTGCCAAACCGGCTAATTTTTCTGAAGTACCAACATATGTTCTTATACCGGCTTATGTTTTAAATGAACTTACTATAGCATTTAAAATTGGAATTCTCCTCTTTGTTCCCTTTATTGTTATTGATATGGTAGTGGCCTCAACACTTATGTCTATGGGTATGATAATGCTTCCCCCGGTTATGATTTCAATGCCCTTCAAAATAATTCTCTTTGTTCTTGTAGACGGATGGGGTCTTATAACCCAGCAGCTGATTGCTAGTTTTGTGTAAATTGTTCAGGAGGATAGTATATGAGTATTGGTTTTGCATCAATGATTATGAGAGACAGTGTTTTCCAGATATTAATAATTGCCGCTCCTGTTCTTCTTATTGGTATGAGTGTCGGTTTGGTTATCTCGATATTTCAGGCTACAACCTCTATACAGGAACAAACTTTAACATTTGTACCCAAAATTATTGCTATTTTCCTTGTATTGGCTTTTTTTGGCCCATGGATGTTTAGTTCTATGCGGGAGTTTGCACTTAATATATTTCGTTTAATACCTGATATGGCTGGATAAGGTAAAGTGGATACTGATTTTTTATTACAAAATTTTCAATTATTTCTTCTTATATTTGTTAGAGTTTTTGCTTTAATTTCTATTTCACCACTTCTTTCCTCTTCAGGAGTCCCTGGAATTGCCAAAGTTGGATTAGCATTATTTACAGGTATAGTTGTGTTTCCATGGATTGCAGAACAGGGCTACATTATTCCACAGTCCGGGTTTGCTTATCTTATGCTAATGGCTGGAGAAATTTTGATCGGGCTTATTCTTGGCTTTATGCTGACAGTAATATATGCTTCCTTTCTTTTATCAGGGCAGCTTTATTCCATGCAGATGGGATTTGGGGCTTCCCAGGTATATGATCCCCTGGCCCAAATTCAGATACCTCTAATGGGACAGTTTATAAATTTAATAGCAATGTTTGTTTTTGTAATAACAGGCGGGTTTCAAAAGATTTTTCTTATGGGAGTATTAAGGTCTTTTGAAACTATCAAGGCTGTAGATCTTCTTTATTTAAAAGAGCCCCTGCTGGAAATGATTTTACGCAGTATGACTAATCTTTTCCAGCAGGCTTTAATTATTGCTTTTCCTATTCTTGGTGTGCTGCTTTTAATTTCAGTTTCCATGGGGCTTCTTGCTAAAGCAGCGCCTCAGATGAATCTTCTAATGCTTGGATTTCCTATAAAAATATCCATGGCATTTTTCATGTTGTTTCTGGCTATGCCGTTTCTTATGGAAGCATTTAACAGGGTTATAGATTCAAGTTTTTATGAACTCATGGATTTTCTCAATAACATGTCAGGAGGACGGGTATGATAAAGAAAAATACCTTGAATCCCTGGTGGATGAAAGATTATATCTTTCCTGGTAATTCAGAGTTTGCAATAGATATACAATGGTTTGCTGCAGAGGATGAAGGCAGGACAGAAGATCCCACTGAACAGAAACTAAGGAAGTCACGAGAGGAAGGCAAGGTAGCTAAAAGTTCAGAGTTTACATCTGCCATTGTCCTTTTATTCCCTATAATAACTATAGGTATTCTAGGTCCTTATATTCTGAAGAACATGAGTGAAATGATGTACTATTTTCTTACAATTTCTGTACAATCAACAGTTATTGGGGAAACAAGGCTTGTAAGGGCTTTTTTACTTTATTTTATTAAATTGGTAGGGCCTGTGGCTGTTATTGCATTTGCAGCAGCTTTTCTTTCAAATGTCCTGCAGGTTGGCTTTATGTTTTCAACAAAACCAATTACGCCGGATTTAAATAAAATAACTCCTAATTTTGTAAAATTTGTACAAAAGTCATTTCTTTCCACTGAGGCACTGTTTAATCTTGCAAAATCACTGTTTAAGGTTGCAGTTATCTCTGTAATAGCATATATAAACATAAGCAGAGAGTTGGAAAATATTATGGGTTTCCTCTCTGCGAGTTTTATTTACTCTTTTAAGGTAATATCTGTAATATCATTTAAAATTTTAATTGAAGCGGCTTTAGCTATGCTTCTCCTGGCTATTCCGGATTATTTCTTTCAGAAAAAACAACACACTGAATCTTTGAAAATGACTAAGCAGGAAGTTAAGGAAGAACGTAAAACTACAGAAGGTGACCCTCTGGTAAGAAACAGACTCCGTGAACGGATGAGAGAAATAATGACTCAGAATATGCTTCAAAAAGTACCTGATGCTGATGTTATTATAACAAACCCTACCCATTTTGCTGTCGGCATGGAGTGGTCACGTGAGTCCATGACAGCTCCTGTTGTAATTGCAAAGGGGCAGGATA
Organism: Spirochaetaceae bacterium; assembly: GCA_030643345.1. Taxonomy (GTDB): domain Bacteria; phylum Spirochaetota; class Spirochaetia; order B11-G9; family B11-G9; genus JAJRQE01. The sequence continues at coordinate 4,071 of DAOWMA010000095.1, read as the reverse complement.
ATATGGCCCGGCGCATCAAGAGCATCGCAAGGGATAATGATGTGCTGATAATTGAAAATAAGCCCCTGGCAAGAGGATTGTATGCCGAGGTTGAGATTGGTGAAATAATACCGGAGAAATATTATCATGTTATGGCTATTGTATTTGCAGAAGTTTACAGGATGGATGAGAAAAAGCAGGAGGTGTCATGAGCAGGCAATATATCATAACGGGAGGATATAGTTTTGTCTGATACTGCAGGATTATCAGGGCGGAAAATCATGGGAAATAAGAGTGATATTTTTGTTGCGGTTGGTGTAATTGTAATAATAGCCATGCTGATTATACCACTTCCAACAATTCTACTCGATTTGTTTATGTCAATTAATCTGATGGTAAGTCTCATTATGATCCTGTTGGTTTTATATACCACCAAACCGCTTGATTTTTCAGTCTTTCCAACTCTGCTCCTTATTACCACTGTTTTCGGATTAGCTCTGAACGTCAGTTCAACAAGATTGATACTGTCAAAAGGGGAGAATTTTGACGGAAAAATGGTAAGGGCCTTCGCCTCTTTTGTTGTTGGAACAGAGGGTTCTGAAGGTCTTGTAATAGGTTTTATCATATTTATTATCCTTATTGCTGTACAGTTCATTGTAATTACCAAGGGTGCAACAAGAGTTGCTGAGGTTGCTGCCAGATTTACTCTTGATGCATTGCCCGGTAAACAAATGACAATCGATAATGCCTATAATGCCGGGGCTCTTACCGAAGAGGAAGCAACCATGCGGAAAAATGAGCTTCAGAATGAAGTTGATTTTTATGGAGCTATGGATGGAGCGTCAAAATTTATTTCAGGAAATGTAAAAGTTGGAATTCTCATAACCGCAATAAATGTAATAGGCGGAATAATAGTTGGTACTACTATTCATGGTGAATCAATCAACAGAGCTCTTTCTACTTATGTTTCGTTAAGTGTTGGTGATGGTTTGATTACACAGTTCCCGGCTCTTTTAATATCAACTGCTACCGGACTGATTGTGACAAGGGCAATATCTGATGGAACTTTTGGAATGGAAATGACAAAGCAGTTTACCCAGCAATCAAGAGTCTACTGGGTTGGTGCTGTGTTCCTGTTTCTCATGGGGATACTCCCCGGGTTTCCATGGTATTTACTCATACCGATGAGTCTTCTTACAGCTTATCTTGCATTTCGACTCCACCGGGATGAATTTAAGAAGATTTCAGGAGATAAAATATCAGAAGAGATTGATAGTGATCAGGAAGCACCAGTTGAAGTATCACCTGTTGTTCCACTGGATCCGTTGTCCCTTGAACTTGGTTATGGACTTATTCCTCTTGTTGATAAGGAACAGGGTGCAGAACTATTAGACCGTATTACAAGAATTAGAAGGGAATCTGCATTGGAACTTGGTCTGGTTGTACCCAGAATAAGAATAATTGACAATATGAGACTTGAACCCAGTGAGTATTGCATTAAGATAACAGGAGTTTCTATTGGAAAAGGTGTTATTCGTATTGCCCATTTCCTTGCAATTAATCCGGGCACAGTAGTAGAACCTATTCAGGGAGAAAAAACAACAGATCCGGCATTTAATCTGCCTGCTCTTTGGATAGGTGAAGATCAGCGGGAGCTTGCTGAGCGAAGGGGATACACTGTAGTTGATGCTCCTTCTATAATTGCAACCCATCTGACAGAAGTTATAAAAAAACATTCTTATGAGATGCTCGGTCGGCAGGAAGTTAAAAAAATACTGGATACCCTTAAAACTGATTACTCAGCTGTTGTTGACGAGGTAACAAAGGCCCTTTCTCTGGGTGAAGTTCAAAAAGTACTTCAGGGATTATTGATTGAACAGGTTTCTATACGGAATATGATACCAATCCTTGAAACTCTGGCTGATTATGGTGTAGTTTCAAAGGAAATAAGTTTTCTGATTGAAAAAGTTAGACAAACTCTTGGAAGACAAATATGTCTTCAATATGCAAATGACGGTAAGGTCCTGAAAGTCCTGACAATTGTTCCTGATCTTGAGCAATTGATAATAGAATCAAGACTTGATACTGCAGGTGGTCCGATAACAGCCCTTGAGCCTGCTGACCACAGGCAGTGGATTACAGCAGTAACCAATGCCGTTCATAATGCACAGACAGCAGGTTATTTGCCAATAATACTCTGTTCAGAAGCCGCCAGAATTCTAGTTAAAAAAAGTACTGTCAGAGATCTGCCTGAACTGGTTGTTTTGTCGGTACCTGAGATAGCTTCTGAAATTATAACAGAAGGTGTTGGTGAGATCCTGCTGGAAAGCAAAATAGAAAGTATTGAAGGGTAGAGGGAGAGGAAATGGAATACTTTACAGAAACCGCTTCTACATACCGGGAAGCGAGGGATTTAATTAGTGCAAAGTATGGTGAAAGAGCAAAAGTGATGAATTATCGCTCTATCCGGGTTGGCGGCATTTTAGGTATGTTTACGAAAGAAGGAATTGAGATTAGCGGATATATTTCTGATGATCATTATAAAAGAAAGAAAATAAATCTTGAAGATGAAAAAAAGAAGATACTGGAAACTGCCAGAAATGATAAGACAATACAAAATGTTTTAAATGAAGTGAAATCATTAAAGGACCATTTTGATTCTACTATCAGCGGAGTTGAAAAAAAACACAGTTCAATAGAGGCCATAGAAAGTATTCTTTCGGACAATGAATTTTCATTTACATATATTCAGTTAATTTCTGATCGGCTAAAACACTCTCTTACTGTTGATGAGCTGGAAAATCTGAATTTGGTAAAAGATAAGGTTTCGGAATGGATAGAAGAAAGTATTAAAATTGATACGGAAGAGGATTTTAATCTTTCCAAGGTGGTTATACTTGTAGGCCCTACAGGGGTGGGAAAAACAACTACAATAGCAAAACTTGCGGCAAATCACTCCAGTGTTACACAAAGTAAATATGCCAAATCGGTAAGAATGATAACAATAGATAATTACAGAATAGGTGCCAGGAAACAGATAGAAACCTATGGTGAGATTATGGGTATACCTGTGGCATGTGTAGAAAGTTATAAAGAGCTGGAACAGAAGATAAACTTGTTTCAGGATGCTGATTTGATTTTAGTGGATACGATTGGTAAGAGTCCAAAGGATTATATGAAACTTGCCGAGATGCGTGAGATGCTTGATGCCTGCGGGAATAGTTCTGAAGTATATCTTGCAATGAGTGCGACTACAAAAATTTCCGATGTGAAGGAAATATTGCGTCAATTTGAACCATTTAATTATAGATCGATTATATTAACAAAACTTGATGAGACCATGCGTATAGGCAATATTATCAGTATACTATCAGAAAATAATAAATCTTTAACTTATCTGACAGATGGTCAGGTTGTGCCCCAGGATATTGAATGGGTTACTGCTAAAAGACTTATGCGAACAGTTGAAGGGTTAAATACAGGTTATCTGGTGTCGGGGAGTGTATCATGACTGATCAGGCTGAACAGCTTAGGGAAATAATGAGGTCAAGGAACGAGACTGGCAGTGTTAATTCAAAAACCAGAGTAATTGCAGTATCCAGCGGTAAGGGCGGAGTTGGGAAAACCAATTTGTCAATTAATATTGCAATTGCTTATTCCCAGCTTGGTAAAAAAGTGATGGTGATGGATGCTGATCTTGGTCTTGCTAATGTAAATGTTGCAATGGGAATAATCCCTAAATATAATCTGTATCATTTAATCAAACAGAAGAAAAAAATGAATGATATTATTATTAATACGGATTTTGGCATTCAGATAATTGCGGGAGCCTCAGGTTTTTCAAAAATAGCAAATCTTTCAGATGAAGAAAGAGAAAATTTTATAGATGAAATCTCTAAAATGGATGCTGTAGATGTAATAGTTATTGATACAAGTGCCGGAGTATCAAGTAATGTTCTTGATTTTATTGCTGCAGCTGATGATGTAATTATTGTAACCACGCCTGAACCCACTGCAATTACTGATGCATATGGAATTATAAAAATAATTGCTACAGAAATAGACAATATGAATCTTGGTATAAAATTGATT
>DAOWMA010000154.1 GCA_030643345.1 Spirochaetaceae bacterium | reverse complement strand
GATTGATCGCCGTTGGTGTTTGAATGAATTGTACCTCATTTGTATTATTACTCCCTATTACTGTTAGTACTGGTGGAAAAGGGATATTGATTCAGAATTTTAGGGTTTTTGATGATTTTTTTAAATTTGTATTAAATTGTTACAATATACGATACACAATTGACTCATATGAGGTCCAACTGGACAGGGATTATAATATAATGGTAATTTCTTATAATTATAAAGGAAACAACATATGAAAAAAAACAGTATCACTCTTGCGATGAGTTTTGGAATCCTCCTGATTATTCTAATTGCCACAAGCTGTTCTCCGTCTAATTCGGGAGGTTCATCAGATTCAGATATAATCACTGGTTCTGTAATTTTAAATGATCATGAAGATATTGTGACCCCTGTTATGGATATAATAAATGGGACAATTTCTAAAGTATCCCCTGAAATGGAATATAGTCTTAATAATAGATCAACCTGGACATCATGTGCAGGATCTGCCGTAGATGTTACGTTTAACATTGGGAATCTTGTATGGGTTAGAGATATTGGTGATTCTGCTTCTGAGTTCTTTTTAGGTGAAGTTGAAGCTTTATTCGGACCGTATCTTATTGCAGGAGATCGAATCTATCTGGGATTAAATAATTGGGATGATGTAACAATGGCTTCTTCCGGAGATACTCATAAAGTTAAAGTGGTACTTTGATAATATTGGAGATTCATCAGCTTACAATTCTAATCATCGTATTAGAATATACCTCTCCACAGATAAAATGATTACCGAATCTGACACTCTAATTATAGATTCCTCCTATGATTTCGGCTGCCCTGTCGGAGAAGTTAATGGGGGAATGACGGAATTTACAGTACCTTCTGTTGACCCCGGAGTCTACTATGTAGGTGCAATTATTGACGCAACAGACGCTATTGCAGAACTGAACGAATCCAATAATACCACCCTTCCGGAAGATACTGCAGAATTTATAATCAAGGATGATACAGCTGCCCCTGCGGGAGCATTCAAGTTTGTAAACTCATGGGGAGTAGACGATCCAAGTTCCTGGGAAAACATTGTTGACGGCCATTACTGGGTTACCTATAAAACCATGAAAAAACAGGAAATGATGGTCCGTTATTATTATAACAACTTTTCAAATACCTATGAACCGACAGTTGTTGCAGTTTTTAAATTGGCGCATGATCTGCGTAATAGCTGTAAGGTTATTCTTAGCCTTGGCAACCCTGCAAATCCCTTTATGATAAAAGAACTTCAAAGCAGGTTTAATGACGATATAAAAACCGGTGCACATCCATTTCCTGCAAATAACATTGTACTTGATATATCAGAATTTGCCGGTGCCATTAATGATTACGATCTTTTTCTGACAATAGAAAATAGCTCGGGAACTGCAGGTACAATAGATAATTTTTCTGTAGAATTTTATTCTGATTATGATATTGCTCCATTCAAAACCATTATAGGAACAACAGCTACAATTCCCGCTGCTAATTCTGTATCAGTCACTGCTGCTACAGACGGATCTTTATCATATATTGAAATTGAGCAGATAGTTCCACAAGCCAGAATCAGCATATCTGAAACAGAGTTTATTGAGGAACAGCCTGATTCAATCGAACTCAATAAAGACAAGCAAAGTGCAGGTATTTACCAGGTGGGGAAAAATTATAACAAAATAGTCTATGGTGGTTTCGGTACAGGAGATCAGCCTCCTTCAGAAGCAGAATGGGCAAACATGAAAAAACTTCGTCGTATTGAAAGCTATAATGATATGGGGACGATCCCCAATTCCATAGATAACTCACAAACTAAATATTTTCCTGCAATAGGAAATCAGGGCTCTGAAGGTTCATGTACGGCCTTTTCTTTTGGCTACTACATACAGACCTATACAGAGGCAAAGGAGCATAATTGGAACCTGTCCGGGACTACTTGGGGAACTGATCCCACAGGACTTTCTTCACATGGTCGTCCGAATAGTAATCGGGATAAAATTTTCAGCCCCGATTTTATTTACCATCAAATAAACAGTGGGATTGATGAAGGTTCAAGTGGTATTATTGCAGCTTCATTTATTACAAGAGTAGGTGGCGCTACCTGGGCAGAAATGCCCTATGATACAGGAGATTTTACATCATGGCCATCAGAGAATGCCTGGATAGAGGCAGGCAGATACCGGGGACGGGAGGTTGGTAATCATTACTGGGATTTTATATCATCAGGATATTTTGTTATTTATGATGATTCAGATATCAACCTGTTAAAAAGCCTTCTGTCTCATGGATATTGTGTAAGTGTCTCAATAAAAGCTAATCCAGTTGGAGGTAATTTATATGACCTTCTTGATTCACATGATGTTGCCGATGATAATACTACAGCAAAAATGACTACCGATCATGCCCAGACTATTGTCGGATACAAAGAGGGCAGTACGTGGGATCCTTCCAATCCGGATAATTAGGCTACAAAAAGAAAGGGTTATTATATGAAAAAAATCAGTTTTGCTATTTTGTTATTAATATTTATTGCACCCCTGTTATTCTCAGGATGCGCCTCTCAGGAATCTTCGGAAAATTCGGCTGATAATATAAGTGATCAGCCGGAACCTGTTGTTAAAAAGGCAGACACCCTAACTATTTCTAAAGAGATTCCTCTTGATGGAGGGTATTCAGAGATAAGTACAGATTCTAAAAATGTTAAAGAATCTTTCAGCTTCCTAAAAAAGGAATTATCAATCTCCTATCCTGGGATTTCTCTGATACAAGTTCAAAAAGCGGAAACTCAAATTGTTGCAGGATGGAAAATCCTATTATTTTGTGAATACATTATTGGAGATAGTAAAAAAGAGTTACATTTTCTTACGGCTGTTATTTATAAAGATCTTAATAACAATATGACACTTAGTAATCTGGATTTTAACAAATACCCATGAAAAAACATCTTCTATCAGGAATACTGCTACTACTAATTACAACCTCATTACTTGCTCAGACACAACCCCTCTCCTCCAATCTTTTTATCCAGCAGGATAAAAAAACAGAAACCTGCCAATGTATTCAAATACGCAGAGGAGACATTATTAAACTAAGTGGTAAAATATTATTTGTTGATGAAAATATCAAACTAAAAAAGCCGCCGACTTCAAGTCGACGGCCCTGATAATTTAATAAATCAGTTATGCTTTCTTAAAACTCTTGAAGTTAAGAATAAGATTAGAAAGAATACCAACAATAGCAGCAAGCCCAAGACCGCTTAGGGTAATAGAACCCATTGTAAATGAAGCACCACCAAGACCGAGAACAAGCATCGATGCTGTAATCATCAAGTTTGAGGGGTCCGTCAGATCAATTTTTGCATCAACCATGTTTTTAATACCAATCGAAGAGATCATACCAAAAAGGAGGACTGAAATTCCACCAATAACCGGCCCGGGAATGGATCCGATAATTGCAGTAAACTTAGGAATAAGAGAAAGAACAATTGCAAAAATTGCTGCTATTCTCATAACTACAGGATCTTTAATACCTGTAAGAGCTACAGCACCGGTATTTTCACTGTATGTTGTATTTGCAGGTCCACCCATAAAAGCAGATAGAGATGTTGCAAGACCATCACCAAGTAATGTTCTATGGATACCTGGATCCTTAATAAAATCTTTACCTACAACATTACCAATAGCCAGGACATCACCAAAGTGTTCAACTATGGTAACAAAAGCAATTGGAACAGTCATTATTATTGCACCTGCTGCAAATTTGGGAAGCATAAAACCGGGAAGACCAATCCATGAGGCAGAAACGACAGCCGAAAAGTCTACTACACCGAGAATTATTGAAAGAGTGTATCCTGAAATAAGAGCAATAAGTACAGGAAGGGCGGATATAAAACCTGTGAAAACTCTTTTAATAAACACAGCAACAGCAAATGTAAAGAGTGCAATACCCCAGGCACCGTTAACACCTATCTTCTCAACAAGATCTGCAGAATAAGAACCATTAGCATTGCTGATAGCAACATTGGCCAGCATAAGACCAATGAGTATAATCATTGGACCAGTTACAGCTGGAGGCAGAATCTTGTGCAGAGTATCGTAGGATATAAATTTGAATATAACCGCTACAATTACATACATAAGACCTGCAATTAAAATACCACCGGTTGCATAAGCAATATCCCCGGTTTCTGCAGTAATAGCAAGAATCGGTGGAATAAATGCAAATGAACTTCCAAGAAATACCGGAACCTTAAATTTAGTAAGAATGTGAAATAACCATGTTCCTACACCAGCTGCAAAGAGAGTAACCCCTACATCCAGACCTGTGATTAATGGAACAAGTACTGTAGCTCCAAACATAACAAATGTATGTTGAAGTCCAAGTACTACTGTTTTACCATTTAGATTGTTTTTCAAAACAGTCTCCTTATATTTTTTCTGCACTATGCAGAATATTTTTAAGCGCCCATTCTAACATAAAATTCTCTAATAACAAGTTATTTTCTTGTTTTTTTTTGGATTTTTTTGGATTTTTTTGCAAATATCAGGCAATTTAACTCAAAAACAGCTTATTAATTGCCTCGGACCATTTTTCAGGATAGGGAATTCGAAAAGCCGCCCTGTCTTTTTGACCTTTATTATTAATAAAATTCATTACGACCACATTCCCGTACATGTTCCTGCCCTTAAAATCATCCGTGACAGTAATGGAAGTTAATTGCTTTCCTTCAATAAAAAGTTCCCTTTTTAGGACCCGTGCTCTGTAATACAGCCCTTCAGAAGAAAGTCCCAATGCCCCCATACTGTTCATAGGTATCTTCGGTTCGGATTCAACACCATAATAATGGACATTGAAACCACTCAGAAGAATATTGCCTTCACCCAGCCGTCTGCGAAGGCGTCTTGTTTCCATGTTTCTGATAAAAGAGATTAGAAAAATAACCCCCATAAACAGTCCACCGACTATAAGGGTCCCTTTATTTTCACTGTTTAATAAGTTCATTACATTTTAGAGAGGTAGCGTAAAACACGTCTTTTTATTAGAAAATGAAACAATCCTTTTTCAGACCCCATCTCCTTTAAAAAGGAATCCGCAATTTCCTCATTACTCCTGTTTTGTTTTTTTAGTTCCGCAATATGTTCCGAATTACGTTCAAGAATATTTTTTACCGAGTTTTGATCGTTATCACGAATCATTGAAAGTGATATTAGGGCAATAATTATGGATAAACCAACTGTAACAGTAATATCGTATGATGGATCTTTAATAAGTAATCTTAAAAAAGAATTGGGATTCCCGGCATTAAAAATAAGATAAAAATCCACCATCATCAGGAAAGCAAGAATAAAGTATAGCACCTTTCGTACCTGTGAAGACATTCAACCCTCCTTAACGGTATGAACACAATAAAAAAAGATATGAGACACCATAGTGTCTCATATCTGAAAAATTTACAATATTTATACTTATACTTTATTATTATCTTTTGAGATCTAATTCTTCACCAACAGACATCTTGGCCCATTCAGCTTCAGCTTTTTCCCATGCTTCATCACTTGCTTCAGATTCCCAGTATTCAAGACCTCTTTCGGCCCTTGTTGCACCTGGAAGCCAGTTATCAAGAACAATAGCAATAATAGCAGTTACAGCCATACCGGTTGTCATAATTGTCTGAAGAATGCTGCCGAGTACCTGT
>DAOWMA010000103.1 GCA_030643345.1 Spirochaetaceae bacterium | reverse complement strand
GGATATGCCTTTTGGAGGAACTACTACAGCAGATGACTTTTTTACAGGTCAGCGGGCTGCAGCATTTGGAGGAACTACTACTCATGTAGACTTTGCTCTTCAGCAGAAAGGAGAGACCCTTTTAGATGGGGTTGAAATGTGGAAGAAGAAGGCAGATGGAAATGCAGTTATAGACTACAGTTTCCATATTGCAGTAACCGACCCCGGAGAGGCTGTTGTTAAGGAAATTGAGAAGCTTCCTGCAGCTGGAATAACAAGTTTGAAGGTTTTTCAACAGTACAAGGGACTTTTTATGGTGGATGATACTACCCTGTTTAAGGTAATGCAGGCTGCTAAAAAAGCCGGTGTTCTTACTATGATTCATTGTGAAAATGGGGATGTAACAGATATTGTTACTAAACAGCTTATAGCAGAAGGGAAAACAGATGTTAAGTATCATCTGGAAGCCCATCCAAGAGAAATTGAAGCAGAGGCATCTGGAAGAGCAATCGCAATTGCAGGAGTAACAGGGGCAAAACTCTATATTGTGCATATGACATGTGAAGATTCTGTTCTCGAAATGAAGTTGGGAAGAGCAAGAGGCTACAAGGTGATGGGTGAAACCTGTACTCAGTATATGTTTAAATTTGAAGATGATATGAGGGTGCCAGGCTACGAAGGTGCAAAATGGGCATGTGGACCTCCTGTCAGAACTCCCGAAGATGCGGAATATTTATGGAAATCACTTGCTGACACAACCCTCCAGTTTGTTTCTACCGATCATTGTTCCTTTGATTTTGAAGGTGGTAAAGATGGTAAGAAACCCGGTAAGGAACTGGGAAAAGAGGGCTTTCATAAAATTCCCAACGGCATTCCCGGAATAGAGGACAGAATGCCGGTTATGTACCATAATGGTGTAAACGGTGGCAGATACAATATAAACAGATTTGTTGCTATTGCAGCAACCAATCCTGCAAAGGCTCTTGGACTATATCCCCAAAAAGGTACAATCTCTGTTGGTTCAGATGCAGATATAGTCCTATGGGACCTTAATAAAAAGCATACCATTTCTGCCAAGACTCATCATATGAATGTTGATTACAACGCTTATGAAGGAATGGAAGTTAAGGGATGGCCTGTAAGAACCATACTCCGAGGAAAGAGTATCGTTGTTGATGGTGAATGGCAGCAGGAAAAAGGCGCCGGACAGTTTATTAAACGACATGAGGGTGAATTTTTATAGGATATATATTTTTTTATACGTTGTAGGGGCAGCCGGCTGGTCGGAAGCAAGCTTCCTGCTCGCCTATGCAACCTAACCCAGGGTTTGCAGAGCAAATCCTGGGTGGCTGCCCCTACGTATTTTAATGTATATTTATTCTCCTGTTATATCATGTTCTTCTTTTATAGATTCTTCGGTTTTAAACTCACGTCCCCATCCTGTCAGAATGGCGATAAGCATAACTATGAACAATCCCATTCCATGAAAGAAAAACGGCATAGCCTGAATGATATTAAAATCGCTTGCGACAATACCGGTACTCATGGCAATACCATAAGTGAGCATTACACCTGGATTATAAGGAACAAACATAATAGTACCTGTTGCCAGTGCATCCATAATATTTGCATTTCTTTTTGGTGCAAGGTTATGTCGGTCACCCAGTTCTTTGGCAAGGGGACCAATAGCTACTATTGATCGGGCAGAGCCGGCTGTAATAATATTACCTATTATTGTTAATACAAAAATGGTTAGTTCTGCATTTCTCACTTTCTTGGTAAATGGTGATACCTTATCAAGAATAAGCTGGAAAATACCCGCTTTATCAAAGATTCCTACAAGTCCCAGAAGGAGCATTGTAAACATAATAATCGGAAGCATACCGTTAATACCACTGTAGAGGATACCTCCGAATTTCTTTGCAGGAACATCGGCAAATAAAATACTTGTTGGTTTGAGAAGTCCGGCAGCCAACCCAAGAACTATCCCTAATGCATTTGTTGTCATTAAAGCAGTTACCAGATGGACACCTTTATACATAATAAAAATCAGTACAGCAGGGATAATTATCATTATAAGGCCTTTTGGAGAAACTGCCCTGGCAAGCTCCCCTGCACCCCCGGCACCGGTCTGCATACTGATACCGAGAATAATGAACATCACTATAGAAAACCCTGCGGCAACAAAAGCGTATTTTAATCGGCTTTTTACAACTGTTTTAATTTTAGCGCCCTGTGTATAAGCAGAAGCGATTGTGGTATCTGAAATTGGAGCGATATTATCTCCAAAAAAAGCACCACTCACCAATGCTCCAATCATTAATAATGGATGTGCTCCAAGTCCGACTCCCACAGGGAGCATCAGAGGTCCAATTGCTGCAATACTGCCGCCTGATGTACCTGTAGCTGTTGAGAAAAGAGCTGCAATGATAAATGTTATCAGTGGGAGAAAAGCTCCGGAAACTCCTACATTTACTCCCAGCCAAACCAGACTGTCTACCAGACCTGACGCACGAAGCAGCTTTCCCATAATTCCTGCAAGGATCCATGCAAGGGCCATGACTGCAACCATTTTTCGTGACATACCTCCAATCATTGCTTCGGACGCTTCTGCAGGTTTTTTTGCCAGGACAACTGCTACCAGCATTGATGCCAGACAGGCAACCCAGAGTGTTTTTGTGTGGACCCATCCAGTCAGTACAAGGGCAAGTATTACACCAAGAAGCGTAAGCAGTGGTAAAAATGCCCCAAACATACCAAATCTGAATTCCAATCGATTTGAATTGTTATTCATTTTCTCCTCCTGAAAAATGTTTCGTATATCCGAAAAAAACAATTTTCGAATATTTAAATATTGACAAATATATAATAGCATAGTAATCTTAAGCATGCAAGTTATTTTTACTGAGAATATTTCATGATATACATTCTGGCTGGATTATTTACGCTTCCGATTACAACTGTTCTTACAATTACTGGTGTAGGTGCTGCTTTTGTATTAATACCTCTTTTCACTGCCCTTGGTATTGAGATTCATGAAGCGATGGCAGTTGCTCTGTTGCTGAATTCACTGTCCATGATATTTGCGTCCTGCAGGTATGCCCGGAAAAAGCTCATATTATGGAAAATAGGGATACCGCTTATTATTACCAGCAGTATAGGAGCACCTGTTGGTGCCCGGTTTAGCTATTATGTAAATAATAATCTCCTGAAAATTTGCTTTATTTGTTTCCTGCTGTTTGCCGCAGGTATGATGTTTTTATATAAATCGAATAAGTCCCGGGTTAATGAAGTTGTAAGCCTGACCCTGAAAGGAACCATAATAAGCAGCTTTTCCGGATTGATTGTCGGGTTTATTGGAGGATTAATAGGTGTAGGTGGTGGTAATATAATATTACCTGTTTTAATAGCTCTCGGAATAAAACCTAAGGAAGCAGTTGGGACAACCGCTCTTATAGTAATTTTCTCTTCAATGTCGGGATTTATTAGTCATCTGGGATTTGGAGATCTTGATATTCTTTTTGTAATAATAACCGCCGGGGCTTCGATTATCGGCGCTTTAATAGGTTCCTGGTTGATGACAGACAAATTGAAACCGGAGATTATTAAAAAAATACTTGCAATAATTTTAGTTGTGGTAGCTGTTAAAATGATTATCAGCATTATATAGAGGATGGGAAAATGGAAAATGAGAAGATTGAAAGAATCAGAAGAGAACTGCCTGCTGTAAACAGCTGCTTTTATTTAAATACAGGAACAAACGGACCTCTTTGCCGGAAGACGGATGAGGTAATGAGAAAAGAATTGGAAAAAGAATACCTTGAAGGAAGGTATCTTCCATTTTTATCAGAATTATACAAAGATATGGATGAGACCCGAAAACTGGTAGCTGATTTTATTGGAGCGGATTATGAAGAAATTGCCCTTACACATACAGCTACTGAGGGGATGAATCTGATTTTATGGGGAATTAATTGGCAGCCGGGTGATGAAATAATAACAACAAACAGGGAACATGTTGCAAGTCTTGCTCCAATATCACTTATAAAAAACAAATTTGGTATTAACGTTAAATATTTAGAAGTTGAATATGGTGATAATTATAAAGAAAAGAATTTCCTTGATAATTTCAGGAAAAGAATTACACCAAAATCAAAAATTCTGGTGGTTTCTCATGTATCTTTTTCAACTGGACTTACATTTCCATTAAAGGAGCTTGCGAAAATTTGCCATGAAAATAATATGTATATTCTGGTGGATGGTGCCCAGGGTGCCGGTGCAGCTTCTCTGGACGTTCATGATTTTGATATAGACTTCTATTCCCTGGCAGGGCGTAAATGGCTTCTTGGACCAGAAGGTATTTCTGCACTATATGTTGCCAGACACAGGATATCAGAGATAGATCCTACTTTTATCAGTCCTTCTTCAATAAGAGACAGGCATGATTTGGATATTGAGTCACCATACATTATTCCTGCTCCATATGCAGCCAGGTTCCAGACTGCTACATCAATAAACAGACCTATATTACTGGGGTTTAAGGAGGCCCTCAATTTTCTTACCAAAGATGTGGGAAAAGAGTGGATGCTGGATCGAATAAGTTTTCTGGTTTCTTATTTACGGGAGAAACTGGAGCTGATACCGGAATTAGTTATTGTTACACCTAAAGGGAAGGAAAGTGGATTTATTCATTTTCTTGTTGAAAACCGGGAGCCTGTAGAATTTTGCTCACTCATGAACGATAGAAAATTCATGATACGTCCTGTCCCCAGTCAGCATCTTCCGGCACCTGTAAGAGTATCAGTTGGGTTTTATAATACAATAAGTGAACTTGATGGGTTAGTAGACAATATTAAAGATGTTATACATAATTAGCTAAAAGGAACTATTATGGCAAATAAAGATCGGGCAAAAAATGAACTTCGGGCAAATATTCTCAAAGCTTTAGCAAATCTAACACGTGTATGTATAATAGAGAATCTGAAAGACGGCCCCTACAATGTAGCTGATCTGTCAAAAGAACTTGGAGAATCCAGTTCTATCACATCCCGGCATCTGCATGTACTGAAAAGAGCAGGACTTATTGAAGATAAAAAGAATGGAACTACAGTAACTTATTCACTCACAAGTGATGGAATCCCGGACATTCTGGACTCTGTAGATGAAGTAATAAAAATGAACTACGAAAAATATAAGGTCCATTTTCAATAATCGTAGGGGCAGGTCGCGACCTGCCCCTACGAATCAATTACGGTCTATCGTATTTTCCCACAATAACATCATGTTTATTTACTGCATCTTCTTTCCAGTCGGTATTACTTCCCTTCCCAAACTGGTCTTCCTCTTTAAAGAGAATTTTCCCGGGGGTTATACAGTCATAAACCGGACATACAAGCAGACATAACTGACAGCCAACACACTTGTCTTCAAGTATAGTTGGTTTGCGCTCTTCCTCATCCCATTCAATTGCCTGATGGGCACCATCCATACAGGATACATAACACCGGCCGCAGCCGACACACTTATCATAGTCTATCTTCGGCTGGATCTTGAAATCCCTGACAATATCATCCGCTGGAATAATATTTTTTAAAGCAACACCTACAAAGTCTTCAAGTTTATCGAAGCCTTTTTCGGCAAGATAGATTGAGAGGCCGCATATCATATCCTCTACAATTCTGTAGCCATACTGCATAACAGAAGTGGTAAACTGTACATTGCTGGCGCCGACCATGAGGAATTCAGCAGCATCCTCCCATGTTTCAATCCCGCCGATTCCACTTAAAGGGATGCCCTGTAATTCGGGGTCCTGGGCCATGTTCGTGATAAACCGTAGAGCAATCGGCTTTGTCGCTTTTCCGGACATTCCTGAAATAGAGGATTTTCCGTTTACAACTGGCAGACAGGTAAAATTATCAAAATCCATCCCTGTAACAGCTTTGATAGTATTTATGGTAGAAATTGCCTGGGCCCCTGCTTTTATAGCTGCTCTGGCCGGGATTTCCATTTTTTCAATATTTGGTGTCATTTTTGCAATTAAAGGAAGGTGTGAACCTCTTCTGGCTGCTTTTACATATTTTGTTATCAGTTCTACACTTGCACCTACATCCGAACCCATCCCTTCGTAAGTCATCTGGGGACAGGAGAAATTGAGTTCGAGCATATCCAGCCCAAGAGCAGTATAATCTCTGGCCATCTGTTCCCAGTTATCTTCGTCCATTCCCATGATGGAACCAATAATGAGTTTGTTTGGATAATCTTTTTTAAGTTTTTTCATCATATCAAGATTATCCTGATATGGTTTATCAGAAGTCTGTTCCATGTTCTTAAAACTTATAAAAGGTGTTGCTTCTTTTCCCGGGGCATCGAACCTTGGTGAACATTCTTCCGGTATTGTTGTGGTTAGTGTTTTATAGAATACCCCGCCGCCTCCGGCATCCAGGAATTTAGCACACATTTCATAGCTGCTGCTTACTGGTGATGAGGACAGGAAAAAAGGGTTTTCGCATTTGAAACCCAGAAAAACGATTGAAAGATCTGCATGTTTGGCCATAATTATTTCCCTCCCTTAGGATGCATAGGCGAGCAGGAAGCTTGCTTCCGACCAGCCTTTGTAAGGTATTCTTCTATACTCTGTGCGGCTATTTTACCGTACTGAACTGAGTTGACAACTGTTTTTGTAGAATCCAGGTCAATATCACCGGCAACAAAAATATCAGGGATATTAGTTGTACCGTTTTCAAGGCTTGTAATAAAATTATTTTTATCAAAACCAATACCTTCAATTACTTCAGAGAAATCTTCAGGCTGCTGTCCAATGGCAAATACTACTGTATCAGCTTCAAGTTTCATTGCAGATTTACTTCTGGTCCCATTAGCTTTAACTACAGTCAGTTTGCCATTTTCACCTTCAAATACTGAAGGAGACAATGTAAAGGCAAAATTAATGCCAAGGGATTCTGTATACTCCAGTTCCTGTCTGTTGGCAGGAGCTTCTTCTCTCGTTCTACGGTAAAGAACAGTAACTGATTCCGCGTCTTTCAAACGGGCTGTTGTAGCACAGTCCAGAGCTACATCACCACCACCAATAACTACTACATGCTTACCTGCATTAAAATTGGCATCCTTTGATCTTGCCTTAGCCAGGTACTCAACAGCAGTGGTTACTCCCTCAAGTTCTTTTCCAGGTACATCAAGGGTCCTGGATATCTGCATTCCAGCTCCAATCAAAATAGCTTTATAACCCTGCTTTCTTATTTCAT
>DAOWMA010000132.1 GCA_030643345.1 Spirochaetaceae bacterium | reverse complement strand
GTATTTGCGGAACGTTATACGCCATTCAAAAAATATTTTTTAGAAGGAACTTCCGATATGCTTTTAAAAGGGAATGAATTTAGATTAGAATGTTTATATAATGATTACAATCTTTGATTTATAATCGGTGGAAAAGATGCCAACTCATGAACAAAAAATAAATAGAATAATAAAACAGTTAAAAGAGCGCATAAGCACGAAACCAGTGTCATTAAAGAAAAAAACTGTTTCTCATGAAGTTCCCAACCCAGACTACAAGAGATATTCAGACGAGAAGATCGACCTCAGCGATCTGAATGAGATTCTCCATATCAATGCAGAGAAGCGACTCTGTATTGCAGAGCCCGGCGTTACTTTTATTGATTTGGTAACTGCCACGATGAAATATGGTCTTGTTCCTATTATTGTGCCGGAGTTGAAGACCATCACAATCGGCGGAGCGGTTGCAGGTTGCTCAATAGAATCAATGTCTTACAAACACGGCGGATTTCATGACACTTGCCTTGAATACGAAATAATCACTGCAAAAGGTTATGTGCTGATCTGTACTCCTGACAATGAGAACAAGCTGTTGTTCCAGATGGTGCATGGCACCTTCGGAACCCTGGGCATTATCTCAAAACTAAAGTTCAAGCTGATACCAGCTAAACCATATGTGAAAGTGACATATGAAAAATACAAAAATATTGAAGATTATAAATCAGCCATATGGAAACACTATGAGAATAAGGATGTTGGTTTCATGGATGGAATCATTCACTCTCCAACAGAATACGTACTCAGTGTGGCGAATTTTGTTGATGAAGCGCCCTACACACATAATTATTACTGGATGAGAATATACTATTTAAGCACGAAAAAAAGAAAAGAGGATTACCTTAAGACACCTGACTACTTTTTCAGGTATGACAAGGGTGTGACTAATGTAAATCCCAAGTCCTTCCTGGGCAGGCTCTTCTTCGGAAAGTTTACAAACTCTACAAGAACACTTAAATTAGTTGAAAAGTTTCGCCGGTTTATCCCGTCTGATAAAATTCCTATCACAGTTGATCTCTTCATACCTTTTTCGAAATTCAGCAATTTTATGGAATGGTATAAAAAAGAAGTGAATCATTTCCCGTTATGGTGTGTACCATACAAGTTTGTCCGGGAATATGAATGGTTATCCTCTGATTCCCTGCACAAGATAGGAGATAAGCTCATTTTGGATCTGGCCATCTATGGAATGGAAAAGAGTGGTGATAAGAACTATTACAAGATCATAGAAGCTGAATTGATGAATATTGGAGGAATTAAGACTCTCATCTCAAACAATTATTACCTTGAATCAGACTTCTGGAAAATCTGGAATAAAGAGAATTATGACAAGGTAAAGGGCAAAACTGACCCGAATAATATTTTTCGCAACCTTTATACAAAGACCTGCAGAACAATGATGGGGTTGGAAAGTTAAAGTAACCATCAATAACAATCCGGATTACAATGTTGAAAATATTCAAATAAAGGGGAATAGTGGATACATAATTTCAGGACAATATCATTAAAAAATGTTAATATTATATCTAAGAGGTAAAAATCATGGGAAAAGAAAGAAACACCAAAAAAGAAACAAAAAAAACACCCGCTAAATCACTAAAGGATAAACGGAAAGAAAAAAAGGAAAAAAAATCTAATAATATTTAAAGAGAAACAGGATAGGTATAGGTAGAGAATCTATGCTCATCCTGTTCCCTGCTATTTTAATGTTAGATAATCAGAGATTGCTATTGCAGCATCCCGACCATGAGCAAAGGATCTCACAACTAATGATGCACCTGTTGCTGCATCCCCTGCTGCAAATACACCGTCAATACTGGTTCCGTAGCTGCCGTCAGTCCATATATTTCCCCTACTCTCCAGCTCTACACCGATACTCTTTATCAACCTGTCATGTTCAACATGAATAAATCCCATAGCGATAAACACCAGATCTATTTTCCTTGAAAACTCAGTCCCAGGGATTTCCCTCATTTTCCAGGATTTTTTCTTTTCATCATAAATCCATTCCACCCTTACAAAGTGCGCTTCATTCAGGTGGATTCCATCTCTGGAAGAAAAGTACCGTGTAGATACTCCCCATTCTCTCTCGCAGCCCTCTTCCTGAGAACTTGAAGTCCTTAGTATCTTCGGCCAATCCGGCCAATCCGGGTTCCAGTCATTTTTCCACTCCTTCGGCTTTGGCATAATTTCATACTGAAGAACAGTCTTTGCTCCCTGACGAATAGAAGTTCCAACACAATCTGAACCTGTATCCCCTCCTCCTATAATCAGTACATTTTTATCTTTTGCTGAGATTACTTCAGAAAAAGCCAGAGTCCCTTCATTGAATTTATTTGAACCCGATAAAAAGTCCAGTGCAAAATAGATACCTTCCAGCCCCCTGCCTCCGGCAGGAAGGTCCCTGGGAGTTCCGGCACCCATAGTTAGTAAAATTGCATTAAATGATTTTCTAAGATAGCGGACTGAAATATCCTCCCCTATGGTTACATCATTTTCAAATATTATCCCCTCCTGCTCCATTATCTCTATTCGTCGATCAAGAATACTCTTTTCAAGCTTAAATCCAGGTATGCCGTAACGCATCAAACCCCCGGCTTTTGGTGCCTTTTCAAAAACAGTAACTTTATGACCTGCCCTACGCAAATTTTTTGCCGCTGTAAGCCCTGCAGGACCGGAACCAACTATGGCTACACTTTTACCGCTCTCCACCAGAGGAGGTTTCGGTATAACCCACCCCTCTTCAAAGGCTCTTTCCATAATCTGAAGTTCAATCTGCTTTATTGTTACCGGAGATGAATTTATTGAAAGAGTGCAGGAAGTTTCACATGGAGCAGGACAAATTCGTCCTGTAATTTCAGGGAAACTGTTTGTAAGCTCCAGCCTCTCCCATGCTTCTTTCCACCGCCCTTTATATACAAGATCATTCCATTCGGGAATAAGATTACCTAGAGGGCATCCCAGAGAATGGCAGAAAGGAATTCCGCAATCCATACACCTGGCACCCTGTTTTTGCAGCTCTTCTTTAGTCAGTACAGCTGTAAATTCATTATAATGGGTAATTCTTTTTTTAATACTTTCGTGTTTAACTTTGGCTCTTGGATACTCCAGAAAACCGGTTTCCTTTCCCATCCTAAACTCCCTGTGCCTGTAATAAAGACTTCTTTTCTGCTTGTCTCTTAAGAGCTCTTTTATAATCAACGGGCAGAACCTTAATGAATGCAGGAAGCATCTCCTGCCAGTGTCGTATTATCCAGGCTGCATGCTCGCTCTCTGTATACTTAATATGTTCTTCAATAAGACTCTTTAGCTGATTTTTGTCTTCTTCTAAAATCAAAGGTTCAATATCAACCATATCCAAATTGCACCGGGTATCAAAAAGCTGGTCCTCATCCAGTACATAAGCAATACCGCCGCTCATACCGGCTGCAAAGTTTAATCCTGTCGGTCCCAGAATTACAACAACACCACCAGTCATATATTCACAACCATGATCTCCAACCCCTTCAACAACAGTGACAGCTCCGGAGTTTCTGACAGCAAATCGTTCTCCCGCCATACCATTTACAAAAAACTTTCCTTCTGTAGCTCCGAAAAGGTTAACATTCCCTGTGATAATATTCTTCTCCGACCTATAATCCAGACCAGGAGGAGTTGAGATAATAATCTTTCCCCCGGACAATCCTTTCCCAACATAATCATTGGCGCTGCCCTTAAGATTCAAAGTGATACCCGGTGCCAGAAATGCGCCTAAACTCTGACCGGCTTCTCCGTTAAGATTAAGTTTTATTGTATCTTCCGGAAGCCCTTTCGCACCGTATCGTCTGGCAACTTCACTGCTTAAGATTGTTCCGAAAGTTCTGTCTCTGTTTCTAATTTCAAGATCCAGTTCAGAAGGTTCTCCGGATTCCAGAGATTTTTTAACTTTAGCTATTACATTAAAATCAAGCGCTTCTTCAACCCTGTTTATGCTTTTTTTTGTACAGTAGTAAGCTGTACCTTCCGGAACTTCATGTTTTAATAAAATCTTCGAAAAATCGAGTCCCCTCTCCTTCCAATATTTCAATGCTGCATCAGTCTCCAGCAGATCAACCTGTCCCACCATATCATCAAACTTCCTAAAGCCCAGAGAAGACATTATTTCTCTGACATCCTCTGCAAGGAAGGTCATATAATTGATTAGATGCTCCGGTTTTCCTGCAAACCTCTTTCGGAGTTCAGGGTCCTGAGTAGCAACCCCTACAGGACAGGTATTTTTATGACACTTACGCATTAGAACACAGCCCATGGTTATTAAGCTGATTGTTGCAAAGCCAAACTCCTCTGCGCCAAGAAGGGCCGCAATTACGATATCTCTGCCGGTCCTAAGCTGACCGTCAGTTTGTATTTTTATTCTATCCCTTAAATTATTCAGAACCAGTGTCTGCTGAGTCTCTGCAAGTCCAATCTCCCATGGAATACCCGCATGTTTTATTGATGACAGAGGAGAAGCCCCGGTACCGCCGTCATGTCCGCTTATAAGGACCATGTCGGCTTTACCCTTTGCAACACCGGCAGCTATGGTTCCAACTCCAACTTCTGACACAAGTTTTACAGAAACTCTTGCCTCCGGATTTGCGTTGTGAAGATCAAATATAAGTTGTGCTAAATCTTCAATTGAATAGATATCGTGATGAGGAGGCGGAGATATAAGAGTTACACCGGGTATCGAATGCCGGATGGAAGCAATTTCATCATTTATTTTATGTCCCGGAAGCTGTCCACCCTCACCCGGCTTTGCACCCTGGGCCATCTTTATCTGCAGTTCATTTCCATTGTTAAGATAATTTATTGTAACGCCGAATCTCCCGGAAGCAACCTGTTTTACATACGAAGAAGCTGAATCGCCATTCGCTCTTTTAGTAAATCGGGCTGAATCTTCACCACCCTCTCCTGAATTACTCATAGCACCAAGACGGTTCATTGCTATCGCAATGGTCTCATGAGCTTCTTTACTTATAGATCCCATAGACATTGCAGAAGATACAAATCTCTTAACTATTTTCTCTATACCTTCAACTTCCTCAATAGGAATAGATTCTCTTTCCTTAAATTTGAGCAGTCCCCGGAGGGTACACAAGTTTTTCGCTTTACTG
This sequence comes from Spirochaetaceae bacterium, assembly GCA_030643345.1. Taxonomy (GTDB): domain Bacteria; phylum Spirochaetota; class Spirochaetia; order B11-G9; family B11-G9; genus JAJRQE01. The sequence continues at coordinate 1,082 of DAOWMA010000132.1, read as the reverse complement.
TTTATCTCATCAGTAAATACTCTGTACATCTCCTTTGAGTTTTGGCGAACAGCTTTCTGAACTGCAACAATGGCTTCCGGGGTCATTAAATGTTTTTCGGATGATTTTCTATAGTGGATTACACCACCTGAATCCAGCAACTCAGAATTACCGGTTAAGTTCCCATAAGCAGAAGTATGCCTGGCTTTAACATCCAATTCAATACGTTTTAATCCAATCCCTTCAATTCTCGTTGAAATACCCGGAAAGTATCTGTTTACAAAATCACTTGACAAACCTATAGCTTCAAAAATCTGGGACCCTTTATAGCTCCTAATGGTAGATACACCCATTTTTGACATAATCTTAAGCAGCCCCTTCTTCATTGCTTCTATATAATTCTCAAAGGCCGCATCTGTTTTTTCAACTTCAGGCAGCTTTCCCTTATTTATAAGGTCTTTTATTATTTCAAATGCAAGGTAAGGATTCACTGCACTGGCCCCAAAACCTATAAGAGCAGCCAGCTGCATTACATCCCTTACTTCACCGCTTTCCACAATAAGACCTGCTTTATGTCTTAGCCCCTTTCCTACAAGATATTGATTTACTGCAGATACAGCTAATAAAGCCGGAATTGGAAGCTTCTCTGAATCTGTATTTTTATCACTCAAAATAAGGAAACTGTTACCTTCATCTATCAACTTACCAGCTCTGTGACATATTCCCTCAATAGCATTCTCAATCCCATCTGATTCATCATTCAGACTATAAAGAATATCAATAACACCTGCTGTCTGATCTTCAATATTTGATCTTTTCAATATCCTCATATCATCATTGGAAAGTACAGGGTGGGCAAGTTTAAGCTGTTTACAGTGCAATGGCCCCTCATCAAGCAGGTTCTGCTCCCTCCCAATAAAGCTCATCAATGACATTACAAGGCTCTCTCTGTATGGATCGATAGGAGGGTTTGTAACCTGGGCAAAGACCTGTCTAAAATAATTGTACAAAAGCTGAGGCCTTTCCGACAGGATAGCCAGAGAAGCATCATTACCCATTGAACTTATTGGTTCACTTCCGTTTACTGCCATTGGTATTAGTAC
>DAOWMA010000369.1 GCA_030643345.1 Spirochaetaceae bacterium | reverse complement strand
TTAATAGTTTTTCATTATCACCTGCTGCCGGGAGGGGTTACCCAGGTGATAAAATCATCTGCCACTGCAGCTCTTAGAGATATCCCGGAAATAGATGGAATTACCCTTGTTTCAGGAAGGATTGATAACGTTCAAAAAGTTACCTCGGAAATTAGAGAAAATCTAAGAAATTTTATATCTTCGATCAAAGTGGATAGTGTTGTACTCCCTGAGCTTGGATACATTTCCGATATGGAAAACTACCCCGATCCTGAAACAATTACAGATACACTTTTGGATCGGTTTAAGGGAGATTTGTGGTGGATCCACAACTACCACATTGGTAAAAACCCTTTTTTTACAGAAGCAATTCTGCAAATAGCAGAAAATTTCCCACAGCAGCAAATGGTTTTTCATATTCACGACTTTCCTGAATCAGGAAGATACACAAATTTGTCCTCAATCCACAGATATGTAACAAGCCCCCTTTATCCGGTTTCTTCCAATGTTAAGTATGTAACAATTAATAGCAGGGACAGAAATTATTTAATAAGGGCAGGAATACCGGATGATATGGTGTTTCTGCTTAATAATCCTGTTGGACCTATAAAAAAGGAGAAAGGAGAGAGGAGACTGGAGACAGATAGGAATGCTATAGATAAGGTTCTTTCAAATTCTGCTCCCTCGTATATAAAAGGAGCTCCTCTTTTAATCTACCCGGTAAGAACTATAAGAAGAAAAAATGTTCTTGAAGCCGGGTTGCTGGCCCGGTGCAGCAGAACATCAGTAAATCTGCTTGTAACCCTTCCCGGTATTTCGGAAACTGAAAAAGGATACTCTAATCTGGTTGACAGTTGTTTTAATTCGGGACTGGTCCCGGGAGCTGCCCAGGCAGGGATAAAGGCTGCAGATGGTGATATCTCTTTTTTAGACCTGATAGATGCCGGTAAATTGATAATATCAAGTTCTGTGCAGGAAGGATTCGGATATCTTTTTATAAATTCATTACAGTGGGGCAAACCTCTTTTTACAAGAGATCTGGAAATAATCGATGGATTCAGGGATATTTTTAAAGAAGACAGGAGTTACTTCTATGATGAAATAAAAATTCCCCTTGGAAACTCCCTGAGAGAGATATTAAGGGAACATTACCATAGAAAAATTATGGAAGTAGGAATTTTCCTGGACAAAAAAATTGTTTCCACTCTGAGTCAGCAAATTAAGCTGATGCTGCAGATGGAGACAATCGACTTCTCATACCTCTCACCATCAATGCAGAAAGAATTTCTGAAAAACCTCAGTGACCCGGGACTGCTTCGGGACACGCAGACACTAAACAGTATCAGTCTGGAACAAATGGAAAAACTACTATCTACAAATTTACTGCTTTTTAATAGTAAGATAATTAAAAGGTTCAATTTATCTAATCATGCCAATCAAATTCAGAAAATTATCTCTTCCTTTGAAAACAAGCCCCATGAGACCATGAAAAGTATTAACATTCAAGATAATGTACTCTCTTATTTTGCAGGATTACCCTCGATCAGGTTGCTATTTAACACTGTTTAAACAGACTCAATTCACAATAGTTATGATATTTCATTAAATTATTGACTATGGTTATACAATACCTTGTAGATTTCAGCTCAATTATTTATAATATAAGCATCTCAAGACAAAGAAGGGATTAGAAATGTCAGAAAAGAAAATGGTAACAATTGACGGAAATACCGCTGCTGCTCATGTAGCATATGCATTCAGTGAGGTAGCAGCAATATATCCGATAACTCCCAGTTCACCAATGGGAGAAAACGCCGATGCATGGGCCAGTACAGGTCTGGAAAATGTATTTGGTAAGAAAGTAGATGTTATAGAGATGCAGTCTGAGGCCGGAGCAGCAGGAGCTGTTCACGGATCATTAAGCGGCGGAGCATTAACTACTACCTTTACAGCATCCCAGGGATTACTCCTTATGATCCCCAATATGCACAAGATTGCAGGAGAAATGCTTCCAACAGTATTCCACGTATCTGCACGATCACTTGCAGCTCAAAGTCTTTCAATTTTTGGAGATCATTCAGATGTAATGTCTACCCGTAACACAGGGTTTGCATTGACTGCAGCCAGTTCAATTCAGGAAACAATGGATATGGCACTTATAGCCCACCTGTCAACTCTTAAGTCACAGGTTCCATTTGTAAGTTTTTTTGACGGGTTCAGGACCTCTCATGAAATTCAGAAAGTAGAACAAATATCCTTCGAAGATATCGAGTCTCTGGTAGAACCTGAATATATTGAACAGTTTAGAAACAGAGCTATGCGGCCTGAAGATCCCATAATAAAAGTAGCTGCACAAAATCCTGATGTTTATTTTCAGGGAAGAGAAACAGTAAACAAATATTATGATGCGACTCCTGGTATTGTACAGGAATACATGGACAAGGTCGCTGCAGTAATAGGCAGACAGTATCATCTGTTCGATTACGTGGGTTCTCCGGATGCAGAAAAAGTAATTATTGCAATGGGCAGCGGATGTGACACAATAGATTATGCTGTAAATTATTTAATAGCAAAGGGAGAAAAAGTAGGAGCCATTAAAGTAAGACTCTACAGACCTTTCTCTGTGGAAGCATTTTTAGGTGCCCTTCCGGAAACCTGCAAGAAAATTGCCGTTCTGGATAGAACAAAAGAACCGGGATCAATAGGGGAACCTCTTTATCTTGATGTTGTTGCTGCAATGAAGGGCAAGGATGTAGAGATTATCGGCGGCCGGTATGGCCTTTCCAGTAAAGAATTTACACCAAGTCAGGCAAAAGCTGTATTTGATCATCTTGATGGTAAAGCATTCCATAATTTTACAGTCGGTATAAATGATGATGTAACAAATCTTTCTATTGATATTAATGAAATAATAGATGTAGCTCCTGACG
>DAOWMA010000328.1 GCA_030643345.1 Spirochaetaceae bacterium | reverse complement strand
CATGAAGCGACCAAGATAGATGATTTTTTACTTAAGAATTCTTTTATAATAATAAATTCTATTGTGAAATATAATCCAAACCTGATAATTACGGATTTTGAACCTTTTTCCAATTTCTTCTCAAAACTGTCAAAAATACCACTAATCTGTATAGACAATATTAATTTTGCGGCAAAATGTGCTATTGATAAAAAATATGCCAGGTTGTTCAGTAACAGGTTTATTGAGTATGTGCTGAAGTTTGACGGAGACTACAACTATATTACTACAGTTTTTAATGTACCTTTAAAGGCGAAGTACCAGCATAATACCAGTCTGGTGGGACCTATTGTAAGAGATTATTTTTATACTGTTTCTAAAGAAGAAAAAGATTTTATACTTGTATATCAAACCTCAAAATCCAACAACAAGTTGTTTCCTGTTCTGAAGCAGAGTGACCAGAAATATGTTGTTTATGGTTTTAATGAAGATCATAGAGATGGGAATTTACTGTTCTGCAAATCGGGGAAAGAGAAATTTGCAGAAGACCTTATTTCATGTAAGGGTATTATTACCAATGGGGGATTCTCTCTAATAAGTGAAGCTGTTACTCTAAATAAGCCGATCTATTCAATCCCTGTCAAAAATCAAAATGAGCAGGAAATGAATGGCTATTATGTTGAAAAAGAGGGTTGGGGAATAACTTCAAAAGAGATTAATACAGATGATTTACAGCAGTTTCTTGATAATCTGGAAAAATATAAAGCAAATCTGGAAAAAATTACTTTTGACAGGGATGATTTGTTTAAGCCCCTTGAAGATAAAATAGAGTTACTTGTAAGTGAATATAAATTACCGACACGTCTAAAGCTAATAACTGGAATTAAGAATGGATTTGAGAAATCAATGGATCAAATTCATGGACTGTTTCATATTAGAATTAAGGGAAAGATTGCAGAAAGAATACAATCTTCAAAATATATCAAAGAGAAAGCAAAAAAAATGTCCAGTCTTCTATGGATTAAACGTAAAGTTGAGAGAGATGAAGCATTAAGAGTAAAGATAAGAAGTCTGGGAATTATTGAGAAATATTTTTAAATAACTGATGAAGAGAAAATATCATATTTTATCTATAATTCAGATTATAAAGCCGAAAAGCATGTAAACATTGTAATGTTTCACGGTCTTGGGGGTAATAAATCGGCTTTAGTAAATACATTGGCCGGCTTAATGGATCTTTCAAAAGATAAAATAGGTTACAGCGTTTTACTAATCGATCTCGCCGGGCATGGTAGATCTACAAACCTGCGAAATATAGAAGATTATAGTTTTACAGCTCAAAGTAAGGTATTTGTTGAAATTATAAATGATGAGTTTGGTGAAAGATCGAATTTTATAACTATTGGACACTGTTATGGATCATTCATGGCTGTAACACTTACATCTTTGTTTCCGAAAAGGGCCACTGATCTGGTATTGGTGTCTTCCAATCCATTCCAGCTGGAATGTCGAAAGAGACTGTACAGGTTGTTTCAGAATTCGCTTACACGAAATTTCATGAAACTGTTTTTTAAAAAAATGAGTTTTAAAAAACCATCCGGAAATTTCGATTATGCTGCATTTAAAAATTCATCAGATCACAATATCCGAAGACTTCTTATTGATATTAAAAGTACGTCCCTGAGAGGGTATTCCGCTTCTGTACATAATTTATTGTTTTCCCCGGTAGATGAAATCTTTAAACAGCTTGTGGAATCAGGAATTAATATTCTAATGATTCATGGAGAGAAAGACAGGGTATTTTCTATTAAGTGCATAAGAAGAGCGGCTGAGCAACGAGATATTAAATTTATAGGGATTCCGGGTTCAAATCATCTACCTGTGTTTAACGCAGCTCGTGAATTAGCAGAAATTATTTTTCTGGAAGCTATCATGAAATATGGAAACTGAAATTAATACAAAAAATTACGAAAAGATAAAAAAACTGATCAGCTCTATAACTCTGGAAGAGAAAGCCGGTTTGTGTTCAGGAAAGGATTTCTGGAACCTTAAAGGTATAGACCATCTGGGTATCCCATCCATTTTAATTACAGACGGTCCTCACGGATTAAGAAAAGAGCTTATAAGCGGAGATGCGCCGGTTATGAATCAGAGTGTTCCTGCAACCTGTTTCCCAACAGCTTCAGCCATGGCGGCTTCCTGGGACAGAGACCTTATAAGAGAAATTGGAATTGCACTGGCCGAAGAATGCCTGGAGGAGAATGTGAGTGTTCTTCTTGGACCCGGTGCAAATATAAAGCGATCACCTCTATGCGGACGTAATTTTGAGTACTTCTCTGAAGATCCATATTTAAGCGGAGAATTGGCAGCTGCCCATATTGAAGGGGTACAGAGCAGGGGAATTGGAACATCTCTGAAACATCTTGCGGTCAACAATCAGGAGACCCGCAGGATGACGATCAATGCAGTAACAGATGAGCGGGCCTTGCGGGAGATCTATCTTGCAGGTTTCGAGATTGCTGTAAAAAAATCACAACCCTGGACGGTCATGAGTGCATACAATCAGGTTAATGGAGAGTACTGCAGTCAGAACGAAACTCTTCTAATTAAAATTCTCAGGAACGAGTGGGGATTTAAAGGTGTTACTGTAACTGATTGGGGGGCAACTGTTGACAGGGTAAAAGGAATATCAGCAGGAATGGATCTGGAAATGCCTACAAGCAGTGGTTTGAATGATTCTCTTATTGTGCAGGCAGTCAGGAATGGAATGCTTGATGAAAATGTCCTGAATGATACTGTTTATAGCCTTCTGAAAATGATTTACAGGGCCGAAAAAACTCTAAAAGAAAATCAAAACTTTCGTTATGATAAGGACGTTCATCATCAGCTTGCCCGTCGCGCAGCTGCCGATGCTTCAGTTCTTCTAAAAAATGATGATTCTCTACTGCCTCTGGAATTAATAGAAAAGCATATTAAGATTGCTGTTATCGGTGAACTTGCCTTAACTCCACGGTATCAGGGAAGCGGATCTTCCCTTATCAATCCAACCCGTCTGGACAGTGCACTGGAGGAGCTTAAATTATCCTCCGGGGAAAACACAGAAATTGTTTTCTCCGATGGTTATGATATAACAGCAGATAAAGTTGATAAAAACCTTATTAAAAAAGCAGTTATTACAGCAGCAAATGCAGATACAGTTCTTCTTTTTGCCGGTTTGACAGAAGAGTATGAATCAGAAGCCTATGACAGGACTACCCTTGCCCTTCCTCCCGGTCAAAATGAGCTTATTACTGCTGTTGCAGCTGTGAACTCCAGGACAGTTGTAAT
>DAOWMA010000313.1 GCA_030643345.1 Spirochaetaceae bacterium | reverse complement strand
TTTGAATATTTTAGTTTTTTGTAGAATTCGATTACTGTCGGCTTGCTTATGTCAATTTTTTGACATAGGTCCTTTAAAGAAAGAAAAGCCATTTCGTGAGGAGACTGTCTTATGAATTCAGCAATTTCTTTTTCTGACTTTGTAAAACTTTGTGAAGCTTTTGAAAGGCGCTGTGCCCAGTCTGTATCTACTGCCATAAGTTTATTTTAGACCCGAAATCTTTTGTTGTCAAATAAAAAGTAAAATAAATAGTAAAAAATTTTACTATTTAATACAAATAGAACAAAAAACTAACATAAAGTAAATATAAAGCAACAAAATATTACCATAAAGTCTTTTGAAACCTGGCAGATATTACTACTTTGGTAGAAAAGCATTGAAGTAAAAAGTATACTCTGATATTTTAAGTTTTTACTGGGAAGGAAGATGTTCAATGTTTAAAATAATGTTTGTTTGTATGGGAAATGTATGCAGGTCTCCACTTGCCCATATTTTGCTTGATATGTATTTAGAGAAAAATAATTTAACTGATAGAATCAGTGTAGAGTCTTCTGGTGTTAATGTTTTTAATGAAGGACAGGCCCTTTGTGATACTATTGTTCGCACTGCATCAAAAAGAGGTCTTTCTATTGAACACTATTCCCGGGAGTTTTATACTTCAGATGGGGAAAATTTTGATTTAATTCTTGCCATGGACAATAGTACAATGTCCGGAATAAAGAGTGCTGTTAAAGGTGTCTCCTCTAAAGGAGAAGTTAAATTTTTTCGTGATTATGATCCCATCCAGGACGGCAGCAATGAAGTGCCTGATCCCTGGTCTGGGGGGAACAGTGAGTCTGAGATGGTTTTTGATATGATTGAAAGAACCATGAAGCCCTTAGTGGATTCTATTTTGAATTATGAATTATAATGCAGCAATGGAGGATATAATAATGGCTGACAGAGTTGTTGTGATAATAAGTACATCAGAAGTGGAGAAGGCCAGAACAGGAATGATGTATGCTGTAAATGCGGTTCTGAAAAACTGGCTGGAGGATGTCAAACTTATCTTTTTTGGACCTGCCCAGGAGCTTATTCTGGAGGATGTAATAATGAAAGATTTTCTTATACAGTTCCAGGAAGCCGGGGGAAATACAACATCATGCAAGTTTATTGCTGATAGAGATGAAATTGATAAGAAGACAGTTTCTTTAGGCATAAATGTGGAGTATGTTGGAAGTATGATATCTGATCTAATCAAAGAAGGTTATGTGCCCATGATATGGTAATAACAATCCCTGTTTCCTGTAATAAAGACTGTGGTGCCTAACAACAAGATTTCCATAGAGAGAAACGAAGCTATCTGATATAATTGCAGCAATGGTTACAATAAGATTCTATGAAGAGCTTAATGATTTTCTCGAAGAAGATAAAAGAAAAGTGAACAATACTGTTAAGTCCGCCCCTGGACAAACTGTGAAGGACCTTATTGAGTCGGAAAATGTTCCCCATACTGAGGTCGATCTGATTCTTGTGAACAGTAACTCCGTTGATTTTTCCTATCAGCTTAAGGATGGTGACAGAATATCCGTTTACCCTGTTTTTGAATCTCTGGACATTACAAATGCTACAAAACTGAGACCGCTACCGTTGAGGAACCCAATATTCATTCTGGATGTGAATCTTGGAAAACTGGCAAGATACCTGCGGATAGGGGGATTTGACACTCTCTACAGCAATTCATATGAGGACAAAGAAATTGCGGAAATATCCGCCCGGGAAAACAGAATTGTGCTGACAAGGGACAGGGACCTGCTAAAACGATCGATAATTCAAAGAGGACACTGGATAAGGTCTCAGAATGCTGTCCTTCAGTATCAGGCCGTGCTGGAAAGGTTTGACCTCAAAGACTCTGTATCTATCTATTCCCGGTGTCCGGTCTGCAATGGGGAACTCCAGAATGTAAATAAAGAAGTTATACTGGATCGTTTACTCAGGAAAACAGCAATGTATTATGATGATTTTAAGATCTGCAGTAACTGCGGAAAAATATACTGGAAGGGGAACCATTATTACAATTTTATTAGAATGACAGATCCGGATATTCAATATTCCAAATAAATTGAATGGCAGTATATTTACCGAATATGTGTATTTGCAAGTAATAGAAGATAGATAATTTTGCACAATAACCTGACTAATTGATAACTACTAACATAGCGTCGTTCTGACAAACTCCAGTGCATTTTTAATCTCAATCCATGGCATCCGGCCGCATCCCGGGGGTTTTCTGTTGGTCTCTCCCAGATGAAGGGCAGAAAGATATGGACCAGCAGTTATAATTGCCTGTTCTATTGAATCTTCCCAGTAAGCATAGTAGATACCAACTTTACGCATATTATCCCCTTTTCTTTATATATTGCTTTTAGAAAAGCATATATGTTATTTTTAGTAGCATAAAGCCTGGTCGGGACTTCGTCACCTGGTCACAGACTTCGTCTGTTGCTCGGTTATGCGTCCTTACCTGCTCGGCAATGAGTCGTACCGGAAGAGCGAAGCGATGAGACTGGTCGTAGACAAGTTTACTGCTCGTCCATGCCGCCAGGGGAACGATCTCAGCAACCAAAGGGGATAACAATGGAAAAAATATTTATTGACGGTGCACCAGCTGCAATTGGGCCATACTGCCATGCTGTAAAAACAGGAAACCTTGTTTTCTGTTCAGGTCAAACACCACTGGATCCTGATACTATGAAAATTGTGGGTCCTACAATTGAAGAGCAAACAAGAAGAGTTCTTGAAAATATAACAACCGTTTTAAATGGAATTGGTCTGGAATTAAAAGATATTGTTAAAACTACTGTATTTTTAAAATCCATGGATGATTTTAAAGGAATGAATGGAGTATATGCAGAGATGTTTGATGGTCATACTCCAGCCCGATCTGCCATTGCAGTAAAGCAGAACCCTTTGGATGCTATGGTTGAGATTGCAAAATCCTGTGGAATCCTGTCTGTACTATTTACACTAAAACAAACCTGGCCTATACTTCATTGTTCCTTTTTTAGTTTTTTAGTTTCATAGAAGGCCTCTGTAAAAGCATCCAATTCCGCCCGGGTCATTCCGATTAGATTGCCTGTTTCCCTCCAACCCATAACCACAGAAGCAACTTCTCCTATAATCATATCACTCCTGTTTTGTTTTATACGAAAATACGGGCTTACCGATCGCAATGCATCTAAAGAAGCCTCAGGCCCTGTGTCATGGGAAATCCATGTCTTTAATTCAGGAGCCCGGTCAGGAAAGGGATTGATATCAAAAGCCGGAGCTAAACTCCATTGACCAAACCCCACATGTAGGAACCCATGGTTGTGAAGATGGTCATCAACATTATTAATCATTATTGAAAAGGCTATACGTCTAAAAAGTTCTTCTATATCGCGCTGAGCCTCATGTCCGAAGATGCGTATTGCGTCAACTATATCGGTGTAGGC
>DAOWMA010000068.1 GCA_030643345.1 Spirochaetaceae bacterium | reverse complement strand
TATCATAGTCTGATAGATTACATTCAGGATAACTTTTCACCGGATGAAGTAGCACTTATATCTCTGGGAACTCTGACCTTTATCAAACCTGTAATCAAACAACTTCGCAGACGAAAAATGAAAAGTAAGATTTTGCAAATGCCCCTTGCGGATGCAGAGGGTAAGTTATCCTATCCTCTCGATCTGAAACGCAGAATGTTTATTTCGGTTTACAACAGATTTTCTGAAAAATGGAAAGAAAAGGTATATTTTTATATGTGTATGGAAGATAAATCCCTATGGTCTGATGTGTTTGGTAGAAAATATGACTCAAACGAAGATTTTGAAACCGATATGAAGGACCATTATATGAGGAAGATCAAATGGCTGAAAGACCGGAAGAAAAATATGAACCCGGTGAACTGACAGGAATTAAAAAGAATTTGGGACCAGTAACCAGGAAAGAAGCAAAAAGGATGTCCGGAATCCTTGGTGGGAAGATAGGGGTAGAGAAAACTGATCAGCGTATTAGTGAGAGTTATCTGGAAATTAGTGATCAGAACAGAAGAAAGGGCGAGGATAAATGGATAAGTCAGGTCCCACCGGAAAGTAATTCCCCCCGGGAGGAAGATGAAGAAGAAACCACAATTCGATATGGATATATCGAGCGGATCAAACTTTACTACTTAGCTTCTCACCCCGATCATTGTATTAAAACAACCAGGCAGATTTTCTCTGCAATTTTTAGTCTTTTCTCAAATCAGCAGAACTACATAAATTCCCATTTTATTGAAAACAGTAATTATTATTTTTATAAATCTATTAAGACTCTGGTTATTTCCACCCGATTTGTAACAAAAAATATTCAGAAAAAATATATCAGAAGAGAGGAAAATCCATTCTACTGGAAAATTTTAGATATAATTTGTTCCTGGGATATACAAAGTATTCAGGATGAGATTTTTATTCTTAAACGAAAACCAAAACAGATTTCACTTAATATGTGTTTATCTGTTATAAAACTGATTTATGTTCCTCTAATCAAACTGTCAAAGGTAAACAGGAAAAATGATATTGAAAGTGCAGTAAAGTATGCTTACAAATTATCAATAAAGGGTCTGCATAAAAAGGACCTTCAGAGAGACAGGCTGCGTAAATCATATGCTCTGGCACTTAGTGAAATAAACAATGTATTTGTGTTGATTAAATACAGGTTGTATCCTCTGCTTCTTATGGCGGTATCTTCCAAAGCCTATGATTATAACACCATGTTTAAACGAAAAGGACATGAAATCCTTAGTTTTCTGGAGTTGGAAACTTCAGATCTGGTAACATCTTCTGACATAAAGGTTCCCGGGGCAAATAGCGAAGGTCCTGCAGACCTGGAATTACCGGATGATGAAATAACAGAAAGGGAAGAGGGGAAAGATATTGGTGTTCATCAGGGGACCTTACTTCTTGATCTTATGTTTCCAAAAGCAGGATGGAGCAATCTGGATGATAATCCTGATATGTATCCTTATTTTAAATCCATTCTGAATTTGCCAAATGAAGTTGCACTTATTTCTCCGGATGATTCTCTTCAGAGAATAGTTATTCTGCTGGCACTTTTAAAAGATATGTTTTATGGATTCAGTAATATTGAGTATGGTTTTTTCAGAGATTCATACGGAAAAGTTATCGAGCTTCAGGAAACAATGGAGCCTTTAATAAGAAACTGGTATTTGTTTATAGATGAGTTAATTCTTAAAAATTATCTGGGACCTTTGCATGTATATTGCAGACATCTGGAAAGCAACACTGATTTTGCAGAATCAGATTATGCCAAAAGGATTGCATCTGATATTTTATGGGTAAAAAAGAAATATATATGTCCCAATATATCCCTGCATCTGCCTAAAATAATGCAGCCAGGAATAATAACTACTATCCCTATATTATATAAATCGGTATCTCAATTTAAAGATATTCTTGAAAGAATGGTCCTTGAAATATTCAGCAGAGGGGAAGTAGCAATAGAAACAATTAGAAATTCTGAAAAGGAATTCCGGTTTGAAATAGAAAACCATGTGTCCCGCAGGATAAAAACTCTGTTTAAGGAAGACAATAAAAAGCTGACAAATGGAGATATAATTCTTTACACTTACAAGATAGTTATGGTTTTAAATAATATCATGCAGTCTTCGGACTATAGCGATGGAAGGAATGAAATATCAGGGCTTTTCAGGAGTGAAGGATCCAGGGGGTATAAGCCAATATACTCTGTAAGCTCTGATAATGTTTTTTTCAGAATAAAAGGGAAAAAACCAATAATAAATATTAACCCGGAAGATGATACAGGTTCAACTGATATTATTACAGGTTTTTTTGGTAAAAACCAACTGGCTTTATATCTTAATCAGTATATCGAAGGTCCAGAGGATTTGGAGAATGTGTTCAGTATGATTCATATTAATATTAAGGGTTTTTTAACCCATTCAGCTGAGAAATCATATGCAAATTCAATAAGTCTGCTTGAAAATGCAGGGAAAGCCATATCCTGTTCAATACGACTTCTCAAAGATATTCCATTTAGAACAGGACAGGATAATATTTATATTATATTACCGGGGACCAATATATCAGAGGCGCTCAAAGTTGCTGAACGAATACTTTCAAACAAATATATTAAAAATAAATTCTTTATTGGCGTTACTCAATATAAATCAGGAATGGATGAAGATCAGATAATGACTATTCTGGAAAATACAATTTCAAAACAACTGCCTGTACCGGGGGTAACTTATTACGATGTGGAACGTAATAAGTACATCCAGCAATTGCCGTAATCATGTAAGGGCAGCCACGAGGGTTTGCAAAGCAAATCCTCGTGACTGCCCCTACGTTGTGTTATCAATTAGATTCGGTCATTAGGCATGATAATGCAATACAATAGAATTTCGATTTTGCACTTTCGCTTCGGGACATAACAATAACCGGATGTGTTGTCCCCTGTATAAGACCCGCCAATTCACCACCTGCAAACAGCATAAGACCCTTGTAGAAAACATTACTTGCTTCCAGGGTAGGAAAAACCAGTATATCTGCCTCTCCATTTATAGGGGTTGGTACTCCTTTTACCTCCACTGCATCTTTATCACAGGAAAGGAAGATATCCAAAGGACCATCTACAATACATCCGGAAATCTGACCCCGTTGGTTCATCTTACATATTGCAGCATCTGCAACAGTATTCGGTATCCCTGAATTTACTTTTTCGGTGCAACTGACCAGGGAAACTTTGGGATTCTCTATCCCGAGTTTGTGCGCCATAGCCACTGAATAATTTACCATCGCAGTTTTTTGTTTTAAATCGGGAAAGGGGATAACTGCAGGATCAGAAATTAATAATAGTTTATCGTACTTTGGAATACCAAGAGCTCCTACGTAGCTCATTACAGCTCCAGGTGGTAAAAGACCCTTTTCTTTATCCATAACAGCTTTCAGGAATTTATCTGTTCCCACAAGACCTTTCATAATTACATCCGCATCCCCGTTACGGACCATTGCCACAGCTTCTTTACAGGAGGAAACCGGATCTGTATTATTCTTAATATCAAACAAACTGGAATCAATACTCTTGTTATCACAAATAGATTCTATTACAGTTTTATCCCCAATTAACACTGCATCAGCAAGACCTTCTTTAACGGCCTGGGCAATCGATTCTATAGTATAGGGGTCCTGTCCAAAAGCAACTGCGATCCTTCTTCCAGGTAAGGATTTTACTTTTTCTACAAGCCCGTCCAGACTTTTTATAGCCTCCATTAAAGCATTTCCTTAATACACTCTGCCAGTCTTTTAATACCTGTATTAATTGTTTCTTCGTCAGAATTTGTATAATTTAGACGAAAGCTATTTACATCGGTTTTGTTTGTATAAAAAGGGTCACCCGGAACAAAGGCCACATTCTTCTCTATGGCTTTATCAAAAAGTTTCATAGAACTAATACCTTCAGGTAGAGTTACCCATAAGAACATTCCCCCTTCAGGATCGGTAAAGCTGACATTTTCGGGGAAATTCTTTTTTATTGCACTAATCATTGTGTTTTTTTTGGACAGGTAGAGAGCTTTAATAGTTTCTATATGATCATCAAGACTGTAATCACTTAGAAACTGATCCACAATCCGCTGGCAGAAATAGTTTGTATGCAGATCGGCAGCCTGCTTTGCAACAAGAAGTTTTTCCATTACTTCATCCGGTGCGACTATCCAGCCCAGTCTAAAAGAGGGAACGATTGTTTTTGAAACTGTTCCAAGCAGTATTGTATGGTCCGGAAGAAATTCCATAAAGGATTTTTTATTAGTTCCGGAAAATCTCAGCTCTGCATAAGGATTATCTTCTATCATATAAACGCCGCTTCCCCTAAGAGTATCTGCTACTTCCTTCCTGTTTTCATTTGTGTAGGTTATACCTGAAGGATTTTGAAAATTAGGAACTGTGTAGATCAGTTTGGGGTTATTCCCTGCAAGGACCGATTTCAGTTTCTCAACATCCATTCCATCTGCAGAAACAGGTACAGGTAAAAAGTCAGCCTTATAAACCCCTAAAGCCTGAATAGCTCCAAGATAACCCGGTTCCTCCATAACTACACTATCGCCTTCATTTAGAAATATTTTTCCAAGAAGGTCCAAACCCTGCTGGGAGCCATTTGTTATTAGTATGTTATCCGCCGGAATATCCAGGGAATAGAAGCTTTTATAGCGTTTTGCTATCATTTCTCTAAGCCCTTTATAACCCTCAGAATTGCTGTACTGAAGCAAACTCGGACCAACTATATCGAAAACCTTGTTGGTTGCAGCTTTTATATTTTCTATAGGGAATAGATCTCCGTTTGGGAGACCACCTGCAAATGAAATAATCGAGGGATCTGCAGAGACTTTAAGAATCTCCCTGATAAAAGATTTTGGTACATTGGATATTCTGTTTGAAAACATTTGATTTAGCTCCTGGTATTTAAGATTATACCTGGAACTATAACATTGAATTGTCTGTTTCACAATCAAAGAATTGTTTTATTTTTAAAGCTTTTTTATTTAATTTGACAACTCAATCTTTCAGATTTATACTCATCCTACACTTAATATCAATTGAAAAGGAGAATCTTGTAATGAGTATTTTTACAAAACATGTTCGTATTCCAATTCTAATACTAATATTTTTTGCTATAACTACAATGCATATTTTTAGTGCAACTAGCGAATACCGTCTGGTGTGGGCAGACGATCCTGCCACAATAATGACAATAGGGTGGACCCAGGAAGGAGGCAGCGATTCTTATGTGACCTACGGTCTGGAAGCCGATGGCTCCGAATGGGAAGTGTATAGTCCGGAATTTACCACAAAATTCGATAACTCACTCCATCCTGAAGGTTCTCCTATAATAAGTAAATTTGTAACTATTTTGGACCTTCAACCTGATACTGCATACTATTTCAAGGTAGTCGATTCTGATGGGAGTAGTGAATTGATGTGGTTTAAAACCGCTCCTAATGAACCCCAGCCCTTTGTTTTTATTATGGGTGGTGATACACGCACAAACGGAGATCCCCGTCGTCATGGTAATATCCTTGTAAGTAAAATAAGACCTCTTTTTATAGCTCACGGTGGAGATTACATGGCTGACTGCAGTAACACTGAATGGCGTCAGTGGCTGGATGAATGGCAACTGACAAAAAGCAGTGACGGCAGAATGTATCCGATTGTTCCTACTCATGGTAACCATGAAGATGATGATACAGAGATGATGTACAAAATCTTCGGCATACGAGATGGGTTCGGTGAAAAAGATGCCTATTATGCCCTGAATATCGGAGGGGAAATGATGCGTTTGTACACTCTGAATACAGAACTTGAACCCGGTGTGGGATATGCCGCATTTACCGACCAGGATGATATCGCATGGAATAAGCAGAGAACCTGGCTGGCTGCAGATTTAAAGGAGAATAATTGGAGAAACTGGCTGATTGCCAGTTACCACAGACCACTTAGACCCCACATACGGGATAAATCTGAAGGTCCCGGAAGAATAGAAGCATGGGCTGACATTTTTTATGATAACGGAATGGATCTTATTTGTGAAAGTGACACTCACCTTGTAAAATATACCTATCCTCTAAGACCAAGTAATGATCCAGACAGTTTTGAAAGTTTTATCCGGGATGATGAAAATGGTACTGTTTTTATTGGAGAGGGTAGCTGGGGTGCACCTCACAGAGCTAATGATGACAACAAGCCATGGACAGTAACCAGTAATTCATTCTGGCAGTTCAAAGTTATTCAGGCTACAGAAGAAAAACTGGATATTAGAACTGTAAAATTCGGTTCCATAAAGGCCCAGGCTGCTGGAAATGTGTATGATCCTGAAACAGTAAGTGAATTAACTCAAAGTGAACGAGAGGCTTCACCAATAGCACTGCCTGAAGGATTAGCATACTGGCAGTCTCTGGCCGGAGAAGTACTATCACTTCCATTTAAGGCAGCTATAGACAATGTTCAGTATGTTGGTACAGGCGCAGACTGGAAATATCTGGATGGAGGAGTTGACCCTGGAGAGGAATGGGTAAATTCCGATTTTGATGACAGTTCCTGGACCACAGGTGCTGCACAGCTGGGATATGGTGATGGTGATGAAGTTGTTGAGCTTTCTTTTGGAGACGATTCCAGTAATAAGGATATTTCTTATTACTTTAGAAGAACATTTTATGTAGAAGATACATACGCTTTAATTAAACTCAAGCTTTTGTTTTTAAGAGATGATGGTGGTGTTGTATATATAAATGGGATAGAAGCAGCACGATCCAACATGCCGGAGGGGAAAATAACAAATACAACAAAGGCAAAGTCAGGAATCGGAGGAGTAGCTGAAACAACATACTACGAATATCAGCTTGATCCTTCATTGCTTATTGATGGAGAAAATACTGTTGCTGTGGAAGTTCATCAATCTGATCCAACAAGTTCAGATCTAAGTTTCGATATGGTACTCTACGGAATAGTAAGCAATGAATCCGGGAATATCCCTGCAGCACCTACAGTTTTAGAAGGTAATGCATTATCTCCTTATGATATTGAACTAACCTGGAATGATAATAGTGAAAATGAAGTTGGATACGAACTCTGGAGAAAGGTAGGGGATGGTGAATTCTCAATTTTTAACACTCAGATAGATCCTGATACAGAAAATATTACAGATATTTTGTTAGCTGTTAATCAGGAATATACCTATAAGGTAAGGGCATACAATCAGTATGGTTTATCTGATTTTTCAGAATCTGCAACAATTACCACCCAATCCATAGATGTTCCGTTGGTAATGGGTGAGGATTTTAATTCAGAAACCCTTGGTATAATGAATGCAATTAGTATTGCAAGTAATCTGGACTGGGAAGCTGTTAAAAAAGGTGACAGTATATATGCAATGATGAACGGGTACCATGGTGATGAAGGAAGTAACGACTGGTTAATTACACCAGCCATAAATCTGTTTGCCTATGAAAAAGAATATATAAATGCAGATCTGGCCTATAATTATGACGGACCCAATTTAGAAGTATTATTTTCTACCAATTATAACCCGAAAAAACATTCGGATCCTGCTTCTGCAAAATGGTTTAATATGAATGCAGATCTTCCATCTATTGGTAGCTATACCTTTGAGAATACAGGGAATCTGAAGTTTAATCTTGTATCTGAAGATTTTGAAGGTAATACAACTGGTAGTTTTACATCATACAGCAGATTAAGTAATAAAGACTGGACCATAGAAAAAAGAGCTGATTATCTTGGAGCTGTAAGCAATGGTTATGGTGCAGATGAAGCAAGTGATGACTGGCTAATATCTCCTGTAATTGAGCTGGATAAGGGTATGGATGCCGAACTGGCATTTGATCTTTACAGAAAATATGATGGACCTCAGCTGGAAGTTATGGTTTCTACCAACTACTCAGGCAGAGGTGATCCAATAGACGCAAGTTGGGATTCTTACTCCATTGATCACAGTGATATTTCTGATGCGTGGAAAACAGTTACTATTGATCTGTCAAAATATTCCGGGAATACCTATGTGGCATTTAGATATACTACAACTGGAACTGGAGGAGGTGATGGTGCTCGTCTTGGTGTAGATAATATATCTGTATATCCAAATTCAAAAGAAGTTTATGTTGCTTTTCATTATGTATCCGGGACTGAAGCTGGTGAAGCACGAAAATGGATAGTGGATAATTTTGAGTTCCGTGCCTATCCATATGCATTCTTCTCTGAAGAATTTGATGTTGATATTGCAGATGAATCCGGGTTTCTGGTATATAGTTCTTCAAGTAATAAGGACTGGGCTATAGATGAACGTGCTGATCAGAAAGGTGCCTTTATGAATGGTTATGGAGCAGAC